>JAVBQZ010000133.1:0-48360 GCA_031548505.1 Bdellovibrionota bacterium
GTCTACATTTTTTTTTACAAAAAGACTGTTTACGGCTTTTTGAAAATTTGGAACATTTTGGATCTCATCCAAACAAATATAATTTTTTTGGTCTGGGATTAGGCGATCATTTATATATTTATGAAGAGCTTTGTGATCCAGCAGTGCCTCATTATCACTTTCTTCTAAATTTATATTAATGATTTGATTACTTGATACGCCATTTTTTAGAAGATGATTTTGAAAGATTTCAAATAAAGTGGACTTTCCACATCTGCGTATTCCTGTGACAATTTTTATAAGTTGTGTATTTTTAAAGCCTATTAACTTTTCTAAATATGCCTCTCTTTCTATCATAAATCCTCATTTTATTATGTTTAGCATAAAACAAATTATCTTTATAAGTTTTTAAAGTATATTTTAAAGATATGTCAATATCAATGGTTTTTTAAAGTATATTTTTAAAAAATGATAATTAATGGAAATAGTTGAATTAATTAATGGCCTGAGCCTGTTTTTTACTAAATAATTGGCAAAAATTAGCAAAAAAATATTCTTAATTCTGGTGTATGGCTCTCTTTATAATCCTTTCGTAACAATTATAATATGAAGTGAATTTAGAAATTTTTCGGGAATGACTATTAAGCAAAAAAATACCACATATTTGCTTGCATTTCCTTATAAAATGTATTATTTTATACTTTAACATGGTATAACATATATTTAAATAGGTATTAATATGAGAAAATCAATTAAGATATTATCGCCAGTTTCATCGTCCTTGCGAAAACTCGGTAAAGACATGCTTGATGCGCGTCGTCGTCGCAGAATAACACGGGCTTTATTAGCAGAGCGTGCCGGAATAAACGTTTTAACGCTGGCTAAGATAGAAAAAGGCGATGCAGGAGTATCTATTGGTGGATATGCATCAGTATTGTTTTCCCTTGGGATGGTGGACCGATTACGTGACATCGCGGATGCAAGCCATGACTTAACTGGACAAATGCTGGCAGAAGAACAGTTGCCAAAACGTGTACGTATCAGCAAAAAATAGAAGGACAACAAAATGGATAATACAAGAGAAGTTTTAGTTTCGATTATGCTCGCCGACAATACGGTGCCGGTCGGGAGACTATGGTGCTATAATCGCAAAGGTCGTACAAGCACAGCTTTTGAATACGACAAAGAATGGTTGAAGAATCCTAAACGTTTCGCTCTGGAACCAGCCTTACACTTAACAGAAGGGTCGCATTATACCGACAAATCCTTGTTTGGCGCAGTTGGAGATTCAGCTCCGGATCGTTGGGGGCGCATTTTAATGCGCCGCGCAAACGAGACTGGACATACTTTGACGGAGATGGATTATTTGCTTGGAGTTAATGATGAAACGAGACAAGGTGCGTTACGTTTTTCGGAAAAATCGGATGGGCCATATTTGGCTGTATCTAAAAATATATCTATTCCTCCGTTAATTAGGTTGCCCGAATTACTTTCGGCTACGGAGAATTTCATAGATGATTCGGAAAGTGTAGAAGAATTAAAATTGTTGCTTGCTCCAGGATCTTCACTGGGCGGAGCGCGGCCTAAAGCATCTATTGTAGATAAAGCTGGACATCTTGCAATTGCTAAATTTCCACGGAAAGATGATGATACTGATGTTGTGCGCTGGGAGGCTGTGGCATTAACATTAGCCAAAAAAGCAGGGCTGAATGTTCCGGATTGGCATTTGGAAAATATACTTGGGAAATATGTTATAGTTATCAAGCGATTTGATCGCGATAAAAACAGCCGCATTCCTTTTTTATCAGCAATGAGCATGCTTGGGGCTGCCGATAATGATGGATTGGTTCATAGTTATGAAGACATAGCAGATGTTATTATTCAGCATGGAGCACGGCCGGAAAAAGACTTAGAAGAATTATGGCGACGCATGGTTTTTGGAATTATGATTTCGAATAAGGATGACCATTTGAGAAACCATGGTTTTTTATATTTCGGAGCCGGGTGGATATTATCTCCAGTCTATGATATAAACCCTAATATTGAAAAGGCCGTTTTTTCAACATCTGTTAATGGCAACGGTGCTTTAAACACCGTAGGACTTGCATTAGATTCAGCTTCATATTTTAGGCTATCGATTGAACGAGCTAAAGGAATTGTAGAAGAAATAAGAAATGTCGTTGCTGGTTGGGACAAGATTGCCAAACATATTGGTATATCCAGAAGCGGTATAGAAAAAATGACCTCTGCCTTTCGGACAGATTAAAATGAAACCTGACTGGGGTGTAGCCCTATTTTTAACCTCTGGTTGCTTTACTTTATTTTGGTGTGGTTTTTTTACTAACTAATTAGTGAAAAAAAATATTAAATTCACTTAAGTCAACGTTAAAGATATTAATTAAGAAAGCTATAGTAGGAAAAGGAGATGTATTGTTACAATGTGTATAACTGGAAACTTTGATAGTGAGTCAAGTTTTTAAAAGGAAATAGTTAAGAAGTAAAACGATACGGTTGAATGTCTAATTTAATAAACATTCAACCGCGTAAAAAATCTATCCGGTGTAATTCGTAAATACACATTATTCGTTGTTCAACAAGTTGAGAATCCAAGTTTCGGTATCAATGTGGTTTTTCACGAATTTTGTTAAAATACCGGCTTTCAATACCGCATAGTCATTCCCGGTCGGTTCCACAGCATCTCCGATGTAGATGATTTCATTTTTTCGGAGATCCCAAATGTCCAAAACACGACGAATGCCGAACGCTTTGTCCAGATTCTTTCTGGTAATGTCAATCGAAGTTGACCCAGCTGATCGTATTTCATGATTTGGTAACTTGGGTTCCAAGTACTCCACCATCTTTTGCCGCAATTCTCCACTCGGGTCGAATTTTGCGCGCATTTCTTTCAGTTCTTCCGTTGTATCTTGTCCGCAACCGGAGAACGTGACTTGCGATCTACGATCATCGATTTGTCGGACAAAATTTTCCGATTGTGGAATTTTGAAGTTTTCGATGCACTCCTTGAGTACAGCAATAATGTGCTTTCTTTCTTCATCAGAAAGATAGTGTTCTTCAAGAATTGCCCACGTATTTCGGAAGGCGTAGATTACCGAACCGGTGGTGGGAAGGAGCAGCAAGTTTGCTGAAAGTTTAGAGGTTAAGTTAGGGAGATACCCCAGAAACTTTTCCTGAAACTGTTCGTAGCTGGCGCCGGAGATTATTGCAATGCGGAATTTCCCCAGGAGTCTAACGAACAACTCAGCCATCACATCACTTGGGCGATCCTTCGCCGGTGCCAATGTACCGTCCATGTCGAATGCAATTGCTTTTATTTGCATGATTTTTCTCCCGGCATAAAAATGCCATTTGTAGCAGGAGAAGGATTACAAAAAGCCATAAGCTTTTTGTAAATAGCAAAGGTTGGCCGCCAGTAACTTACTGACTAAAAAACCAAATTCTTAACTATCCCTTCGCAGAGAAGGTAATTTTGATGTTGATATTTTATTGTAGGGAGATGATGGGGGGGGTAATGCAGAGTCCTATAGTTTTTAACCACATAACAAATAGTTAGGATAATCTCTACGAGGGGATAGTGATTCTACTTCTACCCTATGATTTGCAGAAAGGTACTGCTTTAGTTTCTACATTTAATGCCTTAAAAGACATAAAAAAACAATACTTGTGTGATTTTTATAATTGGAATTGCTGGGAGGTTCTTTTCATAAAACTTTTTATAAAAAAACTAGAATTGAAGTTTCCTTACATTAATAATAAAAATTTTTATTATTAAAAAAATAAAATGCTTATTCTAAACTATAAAGAATCATTGAGGAGTTTTTAGTTTTAGTTTACAGGCCGAACCCCTTGTAGGGTTACCGTCCTAGGTGGTTTTCACGCTGTTTATCAGCTTTCAATTTCCAGCTAAGAAAGGAAAGAGATGGAAAATTACGTGATTGTTACCGTAGATAGATCTGATCTTACGGTTAGCATTCAAAATGTATCACCGTGCGATCAACCTATCCTTCAAATGAAATTATCCAAAGCGGCGCAAGAATTTCTGAGAGATTCTAAGGCATACGCTACAGATTTTGTTATTTCATTTGAAAACTTTTTTAAAAAGAAATTCAAAAATTATTTGGAGAAAAGCCCATATTTTCGTGTGGGAGTAGAAAAAAGCTATCCGAACTCTGCAGTAATTTGTGGGGTTGCGAAAGACCTTTCAATTGATGAAATCAAAAATTTCATTGAAAACAATTTTGATCGGATTGAAGCTAACGCTTCTTTCCTTGGTTATGTTGAGAAGGTAGAAAAGCGGGTAGTTGCAAAGAAACGGAAGTTAAAGAAATGGCTTTATTTTTCGTTTCGTCGATTTTTGGATTGTTGTAATCAATTTAAAATTGCAACCATTGCAATTTTATTTGATTATTTAAAATGAAAGGTGAGTTGGAATCGGAAATGAGTGGTAAAAATAAATCTTTACCACTCTAGTCTTTTTTCTTTTGATGTTTTTAATAAAGGTTTTTAAGGATAGTAACTCTACATTTAATATTTAATACTTCTAAAATTCTCTTGCGACATATTGCTTTTGAAAGCTTGCTTTTAAACTTAATCCATATGTGCCTACAGGCTATTACCTTTTTCGTTAATGTAAAAAATGATTTTTGCAGTAGTAGTATCGTTTTTTAAAGTGCAATTGCTTTTAATACCTTGTATGCGTTCTCTGGGTTGTCGATATCGGAGACTGCTTTCTCTATTGGGCATTTATCGTCATAGGTTTTGTTTGAAATGTAGTCTACTATCTCATTTGCTGAATATTTTACATTATATTTTTCCAATATGGGAATTGCCTCTCTGGAAAGGACGCCTGTGTCTAGTTCGGTTGCGCCGCCGTAAATTAATATAAGCGAGGAAGCTTTACCTGTGAATCTATCAAACACGCGGGAATTTTTGAAATTACTGTGCTCAAGATGTTTGAAAAGAGGCTTTATGCCGTTATCATTATATGTTTTGATGGTGCCGTCATTGTATGCGACAACTAATGTATGGTTCTTGAGCAATTCTCTCATTTCACTTACGGATGCCCTATCGTTTTTCGCATTACACCCGAAGAAGAGAGTCACAAAAAACAAACTAATTATCAAATTTCTTTTCCCCATATACTTATTTTTAATATTCTTTGGTTATCAATTTGCTATAAATTAAATCGACTTTACAGACCTAATTCATAAAATACTCTTTATAATTTTTTTTTAACTTTTTGTAATTCTGATTTCTTTGAAGAAGAAGTTTTGGCTCCCCGAGACGGACTTGAACCGCCGACCCAATGATTAACAGTCATTAGGTCAGCTCTATAAGAATGCAACATAATCAATGTGTTACATATTTGATATTTCGCTAATACCACAGCGATTTTTTATGTCAATATTTTATTTTCAATAAACCTTTTATTTTTTGAAAAAATAAGGTTTAGTGCCATTCCCCACGTGGCTGATGTAATAGTAACGTCATTATCTCAGCAGTTGGGGGATTCAATGTCTAGCGATACAGCAGAAATCTTAGCCTACCTTAAGGCTAACCTACCTACCAAGTCACAAACAAATTTCATAGAATATGCATATAAAGTTCTTAAGGCCAAAGAAGGTAAAAAGAAATCAATTAAGATTGATTACAGAAATGTAAAAAGGTTTTTTCAAGACTTTTTCAAAGATGAAAATATTGAAAATATAAAAAAGACAGATATTGAAAGATTGCACACAAAAATCAGCCTAGAAAACGGGGCAGTTCAAGCAAACCGAATTTATTCGCTAGTGCATTCTATTTTTGAATCTGCGGTTTGCGATGAGCTAATACAATTTAACCCGTGTAGAGGAATAAAGAAAAATGTTGAAACACCACGTGCGCAATATTTGGACAGCAAGAATCTAGCACGTTTTTTCATTGCGACTAGTTTATTGCCAACGTACTGGAAAAATTATTTTTTTCTGCTGATTTATACTGGCGCACGTGGTGGCAATGTAAGAGCAATGAAATGGGAATGCATCGATTTTGCAAGTAATATTTGGACTATTCCGGCAAACGAGGCAAAAGGTGGAAAGAAAATTGAAGTAATGTTGACAAAAGAAACTTTGATTTGTCTGCAAGAAATGCAGGACATTAATAAAGGTTCGGAATTTGTTTTCCCGGCTAAATCTAAGTCAGGGCATATGCAAGAGCCAAAGAAAATATGGGCAAAAATAAAAGATGATGCCGGATTGCAAACGTATTGTATGCACGACTTGCGAGCGACTCTCGCCACTTGGCAAGATGAGCTAGGGAGTGATATAAGCGTGATTAGTAAGACTTTAGGACACGCGGATGCTAAGACTACTAAGCGATATATTAGGAATAAAAATAAAAAAGAGCTGTCGGCGGTGCTGGAGTCAGTCGGAAAGGTGAGAGAGCATTTTTCAAAATTTGCTTTGGATAATTCGGATTGGGTGAGAGGTGATTGACTTCTTTAACGAATTATGCAATTTTAAAGCACAATTTCTACTACTGTAGATAGCCCGAAAGGGTACCTAACTTTAGGTTAGGATGAATAGCCGGATTTAGTTCCGGCTATTTTTTTTTCTTAGTTCCGCGATAAAGTTTCTTACTTTTTCTATTTCGTCCTTACGCAAATAGAAAAATACAGCTTTACCTCGTTGTCCAGCAGGGAGTTTTTTTCTTCCTGAGCCTTCTCTAGAACCGCCCCAGTTTTCAGTCTTTTTCATTTTTCCCTCCAGCAATTAGTGGTGGTATCCAATTATATTTTAATCTGCGTTCTGCATCTCGCTTACCAGTCCAAAAGCCATGCCAGTGACCACGCCTTAGATGCGTTCGCTTAGCCGAACCGAGCCTTGCATCTTCTTGTTCTGCAAGATAAAGTTTCTTGCCGATACCTTTCCCAACGTCCCAAAATATAGGCTTAGATTGCGGGAATATTTTCCAGCCGAATTTTGTTTTTTTCGGCCGCAATCGTTTTGGAAATTCGTTCGGTCGCTCTAAGTCTTCTATTTCGGGGGCATCGGAGCAGATATAAAGTAGAATAGAAATAATTGCTGAAACAAAAGTAACTGTGCGGTCAAATTCTTTTTTATCTACTTCAAAATTTTCTTCAATAGTGCTTTCTATCGCTTCTGAAATTGTAATTTCCTTAAGCGGCAATCGAATTATAAACGGATCTTCTCGGTCGATATACAGTACTATTCTTTCATCCTGAGAAAGGATGTTGAATTCTAGCGTTACAAAGAAACCATCAATTTTTAAATCTGCAATCGTGCAGTTAGGCGTGCTGATGTATAAGGCATATTCCGGCAACCTGTGAAGTACATCAATCGGAAAGTCGCCTTTAATTTCCGTGTCGATTAAGGCGGGAAGTAAGCTATTATCTATAGAATAGATGCCTTGGCTATATTGCCAGGTGCCAGCAATCTGAAGATTGATAATTTCTTTGATAATATCATCGGGCGGAATATCTTCAGTGAATCCGTGTTTAGTCCGCGCCATACTTGTCCAGGCGTCAATTGGCAGAAAGCACCAGCTTGGACAGCGTGGCAAATCTTTACCCTTGCGCAATCTAAGGTCGTTAATCCATTGGTCAAGATGCGGATATTTGTTTTCAATCGAATTTACAAAACCTCGCAGTCGGTTTTTGATTTGGTTTTTGGTTTTCATTTTAATTATAAAAATTAAAATTCTCCACAAGATGCAAAGTCGTTATACTCTGCTCTGTAGTATGCACGGCATCTTATCGCGTCGTTATAGTCAAGAGCTCTTGTGCAAGCTACTTCTATGTCGCAGAATTCCTCTTCGATTGTCGTCGGGTGAACATCATAACAATATTGTCTGTATTTTTTCGACTCTATATACTCGTAAGCTTCGCTCTCATTATTGAAGCCGCCTTGAATTAATTCATCTGTGCTATCGTCAACCAAGCTCCAACTTCCGTCACATTCGCAAGGTGTTGGTCCAACATATTCTAGCGCCATCCTTTCATATTCTTCCTCGTCGTCAATTGAAGGCGTCCACTTCACGCACCTTGCAAGAATTTTTTCGCAGTCGTAGTCAACGACTGTTTCAACTTCTTTATTTGCCATTAGTTCGCGAATTATTCGCAAAGCTTCTTTTTCTGATTGTTCAATACGCGCGGAATGATACTCTTCACTATCTGCAGTGTAGTTATCCGGCAGATATTCGTTAAGTCTTGGATAATCGTAGACTTCGTTGCAGCTGTGCCTAATCCAGTTCGCAAGTTTTCTAACTGCGAATTCTTTCGCGTTTTGTTTTTTGAACTCGCCATCTTTTTTATTTTGCGGATTTTCAAAAACGATTGAATATAGTTGTTTTCTTGAGATTTTGCTTTCTTTTGTATCCATGATTTTCTCTCCTATCAATTTCGAGAATTAATAAATTGTAGTGAACAACCTCAGTTATTCGCTACATCTATATTATGCACTATTTCTTGATTTGTGTCAACTAAAAATCAAGAAATAGCAAAAATAATTTTCTAATGATTTTAAATAGTTATAAAAAAAGTGTGAAATATTTTTTATTTTAGGGCGGAAAAAGTGGGGAAAATTGAGGGAGTGCCGGAGTTAGGGCTATATATATATACGTTATTCGCTCGAATTAATTTTCAAGATTTGGCGCTCTTCGACTTCTTCACATTCCGTAATACTATGCCTTAAATATTCACCTACATTCCTCCAATATTCAGAAATTCCGTCCTCTTTATTTTTAGCATTATTATGCAGACGTGGATTGATAAGAAATGTAAAAGACGTTGCCCCTAGTGCCATCCCATACAGAAAGTTTTTAACTTTTTCGTTCATGGTTTACCTTTAGATTTTTTTTGCGATTACAACAAATAGTTACTTTAATCGCCTATTTATACATTATCAATACTTTTTATACTTTTGTTGCATTTAATACAGATTTTGTTTCATATTTTTGTGTTTTTATGTAGGGTTTGTTGCAAAATAAAGCCTTTTTGAGGCAAAAAATCCACCCGATATAAAATTTTATGCCGATAACGGATATTATTATATTTCTAGAAGTAAAGAGGATATGGAAAGAGAGATTAGAAGATTTTAGGAGGCAGATATCGTCTCAATAATTAAGAATGAGTTATGGAAGAATTTTTAAAATATATAATTGACTTAGCACCAATTTGGGTTCCCACAGGGATATGTTTAGTTTTTAAATCTATTTTAAAAGCTGATTTACAGCAATATAAAAGCGAGCTTGAGAAAGAACTAAAGATTGTACAAAAAGATTTAGATATTCTCAAAAATAAAGACATCGTTTGCCTACACGAGAAGATAAAGATATATCAGTCGGGAATTGATTTTATTGCTAAAACATTATCTGATTTTACCAAATTCGACTTTAGGCCTAATTCGTTAAAGTTGCCGACGCCTGAATATATGAGGGAGCTAAATACCGAGAGGCTAAAACTTTATGGGCGTATTGCCACGATCGCACCTCAATCATTAATAAAGGCACAAGATAGGCTGATAGACTATCTATTTGAAGTAGTAGAAGGGAAGATTGATTACAGCTGGGAAAATGAAGTGCGCCCTAGATCTTTAGAACTTCTCAATGAAATTAGAAAAGACTTAGGGTTAAATACAGAAAAAATTTCTTATTTTGGGGAAAGGTAACCCCCCCTTAACACTACCCCTCTAAATGCTGTATAATGCTCCTGTAAAATAAAAACTCACACAGGAACACTATATGGCAATAGCAAACACTATACTCAACACCGCATCATCTATTAATTCAGTCGGGCAATACGCAGAAGCCATATACAACCAGTATATCGTGACGTCATCGACACTGCCGGAAGGCGTGCAAGGCTTTGTATTCGATATTTTCAAGGAAAATTCAATCGAGTTAGAAGCCGAAATCACCGACCATTACGTAGAAGATAATTCTTACATGCAGGACCATATTGCAGAGAGACCGGAACGTGTTTCATTGTCTGGTTTAGTTGGTGAGCTGACAATGCAAGACACTATTGGCAGTGTCAGAGATGCGCTAAATAGCGATAATTTGTCGGTTAGTGATGTTCTTAACAACAACGCATTGATTGATACTGCCACACAAAAGATGGGTATATTAGAAGCGTTATTACCGCCTTTATCTAATAGAGATTACAATCTATTTATGAAGGCACAAGATGCTTACAGACAGTCAACAGCATTGCTTAGAAAAGGGCAAGAACTGAATTTATACGAGTTATTTGAGCAAAAGGCAGTAGCGGTTACTAAGCAAGCAAAGGCGTTTCAGTTCTTTCAAGAGGCGTTAAAAAATAGAATCTCACTTATAGTTGTTACTCCGTTTCAGGAATTAGATAATATGTTCATTGAGAGCATACGCGCTAATAGGTCGGAGAGTACCGGCGTTTCTAATTTTGAGGTTAGGCTTAAAAGGGTTAGGACTGCGCAAACTAAGGTTACGCAGAAAAAGGCAGTTGGTAGGACTGCTATGCAAAAGCAGGAGACGGTTGATCACGGGTTGGATAATGGGAAGAAGGTAAGTGATGAGATGAAAGCAACAATTGGTGCTGGTTACACTAGGGCGCTTTTTGGAGGTGATTTCGACTATAAGATAAAATTATAACAAGGATACATTAAGAGAACGATTACGCCAACATGAGTATGCCGGCACCGACGAGGTAGGGAAGGATATAATAAGTTATGGTGTCACATGATTAGGTGTTGGATTAGGATAGTCTGGCAATCCAATTCGATTTATATAATTAGCAAATCTTTGCGATAGTTGTTCTCGAACTGGGATATTCAGAGACGTTTTATATTTTTCTTTATGATTATTATACAGCGAATTAAAAGAAACGGAGAAGTGTATTTTAAAATCAATAACTAAATCGGTTGGAAGTTCTGAAAGAGCAGAATTTATAAAGTGATATCTAGGGTCGCTGTTGCTTTTGATAAATTTAAACCTATCTTTGTTTAACTGATCTTGCTTTATACCAAATATGTTAATTAGATGTTCCCCTAGTTTCAAAATATCTGCTTCAAAAATAGGCAAAATAAGAACATTGGGCAAAAACTGATGATTAAGAGATACATTATCCTTATTTTTATGGTATTGGCATAAATCACAGTCTTGAGACATAATAGCTATATAAGGAAAGTTAAATTTTTTAACTAAATCGGTGCCGCCTATTTCGCTAACAATAGTGGTTATGGTATATCCTCCTAATATATCTCCTTGGCATATTCTTTCTATAGGATCTTTTTTTATACAAAAGGTATTACTCATCGTCTATTTTAATTACAGCAATAACCTTATTTCCAGATCTAGGTTTTACATAATCACTATTGATTTTATGGAGGTTTGGATTTTCTTTATATGTGTCCATATATGCCTCTCCCGCCTTTATATTAAATTTATACACAGCGTCATCCGTTATGATACGATAATCGCTGTTATTGTTATTCGCTTTTTTATATGTCATATACAAATCCCTTTTTGAACTAGAACATCACGTATATGTTTGTTAAACTCTATTTTAATTACTTGAGTATATGCTTCATTTAAATACTTATCCACATCGTCACTATAAAAATTAACAACACACGCATCGTAGTCTAAAACAAATTCCTTTTGTTTTATTACAGCAGGAAAATAACTATTAAATAATCCAAAATTTATTGTTAAAGAAAAATCATCTTTATTTAAAACTACTGCCTGCAGGTTTCTCCTAAGTTCTTCAGATGTTTTATAGCCGTCAAGAAACGCAATCACATCACTTGAGAAACAGTCCTTGTAATCTAATTGCAAGCTATTCAAGTTAAAAAGATTTATATATCTAAGTCCTAGCCTAAAGATATTTTTAACTTCAAGTTCTTTAATAAAAATAGATAATACCTTTTTTATTAGATCTTCTAACTTTTCGAAAGATGTATATACTAAGGTTTCGAAACCAATATTATTATAGTTAATTCTAATAATAACGTCTTGCAACGTCAGGACGTGTTCTTGCAACATGATAACTCTAAAAGACTTAAGCTGTGAAGCTGTGTCGTCAGGGGAAAATACTGTCGAATTAACTACACTTGTCTTAATATCCGAGTATAGTGCCTGTATAGAGCTAACTATATTCCCAGATTTGGTCCCCCATGCCTCATGACTTACTGGTGGGATATCCAACCTGAATATAACATTAGTCTTAAAGCCATTTTCGTTGTTAATCTCTGCCATAATCGCCCTTGCCTTAAATAATTAAAATAAAATAATTAAAATACGAAAAATATCTGCGCCAATAATATTTGGAATATACTCATTATTGATACGTAATATAAGAGAACAATCGGAATATGTAAAAGACAATTTCATACTGTTATTAACAAAATTTAATCTAGTGTTTCATTTCTATCTAGCAATATAGCAAATGTCAATTTGATCATTCTTTTAGATGTTTATCCACTACTTAAAGTTGCTTAAATTCCATAGAATCAACGATTTAGCCTCCATTTGAACTTTTTCATATTTTTATATAAGGTACACGCAGTTTGATTACGCGATTAATCAATCATATAAAATATAAAGGAGAATTATATATATTTAATTCCATTATTTCAGTTTTCTGCATTGCAATAGGGATTATAATATTTGTTGTTTCTTTATTCGCAATATTGCCTTATGGAGCTATACAAGAGGCTGTCAAGTATCTTGCCTTTGTTTGTGCCTCAATTTTTCTTGTGGGTGATTTTATGTTGGGAATATTGAGTGACATTCTTATAGAGATTAGAAACACAAAAAATGTAGGGTGATAAGAATGCTAATACCGAGCAATAAAAGTAAGTGGACGACTTTTGTATTGATGATATTTTTAGGTATGTTTGGTGTCCACAGACTTTATACAAAAAATTATAAAACGTTTTCCATTTATGTAATTCTTTGGTGTATTGTATATAACAGTCCGTCACAAGGGAATACATCCACAATTTTTACTGTTTTTATTATTCTCTATTGGCTTACCGATATAGTTGTTTTTTTGTTTTGGACGATAAAATTAGCTATTTTTGGTAACTCTAAAAGCGAGATAGTAAGTAACTCAATTCATAACATTAGTGCAAACGGAGAAGACAGCATAACCCAAACAGAGCTAATGTGTGCGGGTAATAAAATTTTATTGCATCCAGACTTGCATGGGCTAGTTTGGATTGCAGATGGCAAATATAGAAACTACAATGGGGAAGTTAGTAATAAACAAAATATCTCAACAGTTGGAGGTAACTTTACAATTTCATTCAGCTTTAACGATAATTTTGGGGCAGTAGGCGTTGAAGAGCCAAGTTTGATATATACAAAACTAGAACTAACCAAGCCTAGAACATCAGTTGAACGCCCATCTTATTTCCCAAGCTATAGCGGACTAACTCCAGGGCAGCGGTGGACATATCTACAACTATTAATAAATCCATACGATATGAGCATTGATATAGGATATGTGTTTGTCCTATATTATGGACTAGAAAGGCATCTTTTGCTTGGTGATTTTGATAGGGCATTTGAAGCAATTTTAAAACTCCGTGATGTTCATCAAAACAAATCATTTCAATTTTATTCGGCTAATGCGCTAATCCTAGCATCTATGATGCATAAACGTGGAGAGAAACTGCTAGACTTTGTTAATTCTCTTGATAAGGAGTATGAATATAATTTCTCAAATAATTTGTTTTTAATTTGTTATTATAGTTTTGGCATACCATTGCAAGCCGGAAATATAATGAGAATGGCCAAAATGGCTGATTTTTCAAATACTAACTACATAAAAAAATACCCTGGTATTTTTTGCGCTACATTGTCGGATGTTTTACTTGAAAAGTATGGAGAAAGTAACATTTTACTGAGTAAGATTATAGATATATCTGAATTAGAAAAAATAAAACACGAAAAATCAAATATTTTTGCTAATGTATCAATTATTGACGTAAAAATACATGTTCCTATTTTGGACAATAATCCCAAGTTAAAAAAAGCAATGAATTCATTGCTTAAAGAAGCGCACAGTAGAACCAAGGTAAAATTATCAGCAATGAGGAAAGACGGAACTCTAGAGAAATATAATGAGAAGAAAATAGAAATAAAGAAAATAGAAATAAAGAAAATAGAAACCGCGAATTCTGAAAATAATTTAAATATTTTTGGCGAGCCAGTAGAAACAGATTAATTATTTAATATAGCCTAATTAGGCTTGTCCTGTTTTTACATACAATTATAATTATAAAGATGATATTAGCTGAAATGAGCCCAAGGACATCTAATTAATTTTATAACCCCTACTATACTAACTCAATTGGAGTTTTATGAACAAAACAATTATCATAACAATATTCCTTGCCCTACTAACCTCGTGCACGGATAAGGCTACTAAGCTCTGCGAAGAAACTATAGATGACAAAAAATATTGTAAGTGCATTGTCAAAGCAGCCAAAGATAATGGGGTTGATGAGGTTGAAGATTTCATCACCGTTGCTAGTGACGATGAAGCGAGGCAGGAATATAAACGTATGTTGCTATTTAGCGGTGGCATTAGTGAGAAAGCATCTCGTTACTTAAAAGTAATAGGGGATATTGATAACTTTTGTGCAATGAGTAGGTCAATGAGAGAAATTGAAAGCGATATGAAAGAGCAGAGAAAGTATATAGAATCGCGAGGCAAGACTTCAGTGCCTGAAAAATGGCGCGATGGAACGCTTGGAGAAGGTATTTAATATTTAAATATTCGGGCTGTTAATTTGCATTATTGTGCTACTTAGGGCATTGCTTAGGTTTTCCTCTGCCGCTTTATACATATTGTCCAAAAACTCCTGCGGGTTTTTGAGATCGGCTGGTATAGTTATATTTTGAGTAACACTAACGTTATTGTTTGTTGGGTTAGTAGCTTCGTGTTTTTTGATTATTCCCATTAAATTAGAATAGCCCACATAGCGTCTATCTTTTGCGCTGTAAGAAAGCCCCCCTGTTTTTTCGTCAAAATTTACTAAACCATATTGCATCATTTTGTAATGAAAATCGTCTAATTTATCTTGTCCTATCTCTTCATTTGTTTTGCCACTTCCAAATGTCCTGCTACGTAAATCTGTCACAATTACTTCGTTCAAGTTTATTTTTGCCTGTTCTAATTGCGCTCTTCTTTTCTGGGCATGTTTGCTATCCTTGCCCCAAAAATCTTCTGCATGTTTAAGTTCCGCTTCAAAGCTGTCTATATCATCTTTTGCTTTTTTATATTTAGCTGATTGCACGATGTCATTAGCAACAGAGTTTGGATTGCCGCTTAATACAGCCTTAGCTTCATTAATCAGCATTATTCCCATCCCAAAAACAGCTAAAAGCGGTGCTTTTATCGCTGCTAACACGCCGCCCGCGACAAGCAATATTTTAGCAACATTCTCCCAGCCGCCAAGCGCGTCAGCAAATTCATTTCCCATTTCGCGCAAGTTTTCAAATGTGTTTATTAGTGGCTTAGTCAATGTATCGCTAGAAATTATTTTCTTCCACATACCTGACATTTCAAGCTTAAGCAGTCGCCAAGAATGATTGAGTTCCATCACATTATCCCTATCTTCCTTTGTTAGCTGTAATTTCTTAAACCTTTCTAACTCATCGGCGGATTGATGCATTAGCAAGACCATTTCAGGACTTACTCCGAGCTTGCCTAAGTATTCGTTTCTAACTCCAGCATTCTTGATTTTGTCAGCGCGCTTGATGATTTGCTCTAATTTAGCGAAAGCGTCAGTATTCGGATTTATGCCGAACATCATCTGTGTTTTTTGAGCGTTGAAGCTAGATAAATTCTTCAATGAGCTTTCCAACGCGCTAACTTCTACACCTGCTAGTTTAGCGCGTGTTTCCCATTCCTGAAATTTATCTGCATTGATGCCGGATAGCTTTTGAATTTTATCGAGATGCGCAACGTAGTCCATCGTTTCGCCAGCGAGCTGTTGAAATACACGTCCTACGCTTTTAATGCCCTGTTCAAGCACCATTATTTGCCCTAAGGCTTGATTTAGTCCCTTGTTAAAGCCTTGCGGGTTTATGCCGAGTTCAATGAATGCTTCACCTAGTTTCATATTTCGCCCTTAATTTCGCATTATATTCAGTTTCGTAATCAGCTAAAAAGTTCTCAAACCCCTTCATCTTTAGCACTACATCAGTAGGCATTGCCCTAAGTTCATTATAACTTCCGTAACCTTTCTTAACTAAGTTAAATAACATATAATCGAAGTCGTTCTGTTCTCCCTTTATTTTTGCGGCATCTCGTTCGATTTCTCGCTCGTATTCTCTCCCTGCGTTTGTGCGAATAACTTCAATGCCGCTTCGGGTAAAAAAGGGGATACGTTCTCCTTGCCGATATGATAAACAACAGGGAAGAAGTCTTTGCGCGCTTTAACGTCTTCAAAGAGCTCAGGTTCAACGATAGCACCGTTATACTGGCAACGCCTACCACATTTCCAAATAACATTTAAAACGTCATCAGATGTGAATACGCCTGTAATCGTCTTGATTATAGTATCTGCGTTACTGGCAATGATGTTAGATAAATCAGAACCTAAATCTAATTTATCTAATTTAATTCCTCTTGTTTCTATGTTGCGTTGTAAGGCTTGAAATAACTCAAGCCCGGTAGCAAAATCAGCAATGGTAATATCTAATTTTGCACCGCTATTTAGTTTTATTTTTTCCATAAATAAATTTATTGTAGATTTAAGATAATACGCGCTTGACGTTTCCAAAATTAAAACTATAAACACTAACGACTTGCTCAACATCGCCTTCAGTATTTACTTTTGTTTCTACTGCTTTTGATGGAACGCCAAATTCGCAATCATAGATGTCGTTACTAACCTGTCCTGTGCCATCGCTAAAACGCTTAGTGATTGCGGCTGAGACAACTCTGAACGCTACCGAATCTTGCTCGTAAGAATTTATAATGCTCTGCAAAAACTTATCGTCAGTGCTCGCACGAACTACTCTAAGTTCTAACGCACCTACCTTGCCTGATTGGTTAGGCGAGTGAATAACGTTGCCATTATAACCTCTAGTTGTCGTGGATAAATCAGATCCGAATGTTAATACTCCAACATCCGCATTTGCTAAGTCTGCGAGTATGCGCCCATTAATAATTACGCTGTCTTTCCCACTTAAAGTTACAGTTGCCATATTTTTAGTCTCCTTTTATTACGCTTCAATATTGATAATTAAACTTGCGCTATGAATTGCGCCTGCCTCTTTACATGCTACTTGAATTAACGGTGCTTTTCTTTCCTCTCGTTCGATTTGCAGTTGTTCGGTGATAGGTTGGCTCCAGATATAGAAACCAAAATCATGAACGTTACGCCTTAAATCTTCAGCGTTGCCAAAGAAGTCAGGACTGTTCCAAGTACCTGGTGCTAAGAATGCATTACGCACGCCTTGCTTTAGGATTTCGCGTACAGAATTTTTTAGCAAATCCATTCCGTTTTCTGTTTGTGGAATTTTAGTTCGAGTAGTGGCCAATGTATTGAACCCTGCAACTTCAAGCGAATTTTCAAGCCACAAACGGTTATAAACGCTGTCAAAGAAAAGCGTGTTACTATTGCTTACAACCTTAGGCACGCCTTCGTAAGATACATATAAATCAACACCTACCGCTGTCGCTTGGTCATATATTGTTTGGTCCATGCCTAAGTCAGGAGATATGCCTGTCAGATCTTTTAAGTTCATAGTTTGCGTAGTGTTATTACCTGCAAATTGTGTAGAAAATGCACGTCCTGCATACGCGCCAAGCATATTCAATTTTTCAGTATCTTGCGTGTAGAGAAGTATCTTAGTTTTGAAGTTGCCTTTATCATAAACCCATTTACCAGCACCAGTTCCGGTAAGTGTTCCAATGTCGCTAGTCACATAAATCAATATATGCTTTAAGGCCTGCACCGTATCAGAAGCTGCTAATAATTCATCGTCATCAACTTCTTTGTTAGTGATTATTCCGGCGGTATAAACAAGGCTATCAACGCGCAAAATTGCGTCCGATAAATTTTCGATAACTTCCTCTTCTGTTTCTTCGTCAACAGTAACGTTTAAAGGCGCGATAATAAATGAGCCTCCAGCTGTGACCATATTTTGTCCTTGCATAAATGCTGATAGTGCAATCTTGTAAGTGGAACTATTAGTGCCAAAATCCTTAGCTACTTCGGTTACGGATTTATAAGTTCTGTAACCGGCTTCAAAAGCCGTTTCCGGCTGGTCGATAGTGAGTAAAGTTACAGTGTTCATATTGCGTTGCCCAAGCGCACGTGATGCGCCTGAAACACTAACTGTAATTACGTTGCTTAAACTTAATTCTGCCATATTGTTTTGTCCTTTAATTATTGGTTGTAAATCACATTAACATTGTATTTATCGTAGTAGTCGATAGACTTAGTCTTATTATACATTGTCAAACACCTAATGTTAATATCGTATCGTTGTAACATTGCCGTTTCTTCTAAAAAACTTAGTTCAGTTGCCTGACTAATATTAGCAATGTGAAATCCGTATTTTTCTTGAATCTGTTGCGCGTACGTGGACGCGAGAGCCATCATAATTTCAGGCAATCTTAAATCTGCTTCCTGGCCCTTAGAACATACGCTGATAACGATATTCTCCTGCATATTAATTGATTGATGTTCTTCTAATCCGTCGTCGCTTTCTTTAGTTCGGTTGTTGTTAGCGTAAACAATTGGGCTTCTACGCGCTATAATCACAAACGCTTTTTTATCCTTTGGTAATGTTTGGTTTTGATTAGAGGACCAAACGCGCCCGGCAGTAATATCGGTTTCATGCAGAACAATATCCCGAATTATTTCTATGAGCGGTTTATTCATTATCATCCTCAAAGGCTTCGGTTATATGGTATTCAAGATAACCGTAATCGCTGTAATCTAACCTTGCCATTACTTTGTATCTTAAATCTTTGTATAAAATGTAGCTTCCGATTTCTAATCTAACATCAGGTAAGCAATGCACTTGTCTGTATTCCCAGTAGCGCGCACCCTCAGGAAGTATCTTTGCAGCAGAAGCCCCGAAAGGTTGAATAATGCCACGTGTATCGATGTTGGTAATATTTTCTTTCAAATATCCGTTGACGTTTTCCTCTCTTACAACGCCAAAAGTAAGCGGCTCAAACCAATCGTTAAAATCTGTGAATACGTTAGGCACTGCCATTATATATACCTCTTAACTTTTTTAGTTTCGACTTTAAATTTTATCGACCTAATCATTTTACCAGTATCGATTAAGGGCTTGTTTAACCCTGCCATCGCTTCCCCAAGTGTTTGGTCTTTCTTAAGTCGCAAATTAGTTTGAGTGCCTTTTTTATTAGTTCTAAAACGTCTCTTTGCTCTCGCTTCAACTGTCGCGGGGTTAAGCTCAGGCGTTGTAATGCTTTGTATCTTTTCAATCAGATTATCTTTAATAACCTGACCAATATTTTTAAACGCGCCTTCGAGCGAAATCTGTTCTTTCATTACGCCAACTAATTGCCCATCTAATTCTTCAACCCACTTTTTGCCTTTCTCCTCAATTGTAGGTTGCATAAATGGACGGGCAGGAATGCCTCTACTAATTGAGCCAAACTCCTGCGTTGCGGCAATCATCGCAATGGATGTACCATCATCATATTTTGCATCCTCGAACCAACCAACCTTAACCGAAGTATCATCCAAGTTTTTTTTAAAACGCTTAAACCCGGAGCTTTCGGTAAATTTCATTCCAATATCCTTTGAGAACCGCCGATATATAATCCAGACGCAGGAACTTTTACTTGAAGTAACGCAAGTAATCTTTGTCCGTACCCAGTTTGGTTCAGCCAAAAATCTAATTCGTTTTTATTAGTCGGGGCTACAAAGGATACCGACACACTACCAGCCGATTTACTTGCAACAGTTCCGCCTGCTGCGCCACTGCCACTCAATGCTTTGTTATTAAGAATAAGTAGGTGAGCTACTAACAACATGATAGCTAATCTTCTTGACTCCCCGTTGAGCATCCAAGCAGGATTATTATCAGGAGATATGTAACATTCTGCTTGAATGATAAAAGACTGAATCACAGCATCAGGATATTTAGTTTCGTCCGCAAACTCTGGGAACACTTCTCTAAATTCATCAACTGTGATTACAATCTTGTTAGTCATTCTTTTTCTTGTTCTTTTTAGCTTCTGTTTCTTCTCCGCCTACAACAGCTGGTGGAGTTTGTCCTTTGCCTTCAAAGTCCTCATCAGTTAATTGCGATGAGCCGTCCTTTTCTTCCATGTCACTAGTGTCCTTTTTCCCCGCCTTTTGAATCTTAATGAATCCGTTTCGCTCATGCTTTTGAAACACCTTGTTTTGTTTTAGAGCCTCTAATTCCGTATCAGTAACAGAAGTAGTAACACCTTCAGGCGTTACTAAAGTAACTTTATTAGTTACCCCAGTTCCGCCTGTAACGGTTACTTGCTTTGTAATTACGCTGGACCCAGATGGACTCTTCTCATAAATATTATAAACCACATCAGTCGCCATTGTACTTGTTATAAGTGCCATTGTTTCTCCTTTGTTAATTAAGCAATACCGGTAAATCTAGCTACGCCGATAGGGCAGCCAACTAAACAACCAGCAGTCGCGTTTGTATAATCTTCGATAAATCCTTTAGTGCGCTGTTCAACACCTAAGAGAGTTAAAACGGATTGAATGTACTGCCCCAATGTCTTGTTAGTGCCGATTCTATCAGCCACAATATAAAACACACTCACACCACCGTTTGCTCCGCTAAACTGAGGAACAATAACGATTGTACAACCCGGATAAGTTTCCTTAATCCATGTTTTGAAAGACTTGGTCCCAAGTGGATTTTGTGTATTTAAAGCCTCTGCCGCATTTGATGCGATTAAGAATTTAAACGAATGTGCCCACGGGTCGAAGTTATCTCCTGACTGAGTACGAACAAGGTTCATCGCAATATTGAAGTCATTGCAAAGCTCATCGTAAGTTTTATTTACCCATTCAGTGTCGCCAGATGCACCGGCTGGTACAGTTTGGTACGCAGGCAAGTTAGGGTCGTTCATCAATCCGTACGTTTTGTTTGCGCCGTTATTGTAGCCATTAAACGCAACGTCATTTAACGAAATTGCCAAACTTTCAAGTGCAGCGTCACGTTTCAATTGAGGATCATTAAGTCTGCTCTTAGATGAGCGCGAGCTCTCCAATTTAGAAGACATAAAACCGTCTTCAAAACGAACGATTGTACGTTTCTCGTAGTTCGCGTTGTAGCTAGAATGTTTAACAGCGGTGTGATCACCGTAAGGTTTAGCCTGTCCGATACGTTCAATTACTTGCAATACGATTTCTTCATCTTCCCAGTTTCCTGCAATCTCACGCCCCATAGCTTCATCAGCTTTACGCGCTTGAGTTACAACTTTAATTGGTTCGGTTAAGAAGTACTGCAAAAACTGTAATCCCGCTGTGATTGACGGCGAAGTGATTGTGTTAGGCGATGAGTCTGTCGCATGCTTTTTGTTTTGCTCGAATCTACTCATTAGCCTATTACCATGAGCGATAAAATCGAATTCGGTTGCCTTGTCCGCAAAACCAATACCTAAGTTATCTAACGTTCTAGCCGTAGTATCGCTATCCATCGCCAAAGCTCGAACTCTGTCAGATGGAATACTTAATTTTATTTGTGTTTCTTTTGCCATATTTTTCCCTTCCTTTAATTATGCGTCAGTTGTTAATTGTAGTACGCAGACAAGACCAACGGTCGCATCTGTTAAGAATTTAGAGCCAACAATTTCAGTTGAACCGCTAACAGTAGCGCCTGCTTCGCCAGCAGAAATTGAACCATTGTCAGTGCTAAAAAATGCAGTATCGCCAACATTAGCAGTGTTAGTTACTACGACATAAAGTCGTCCGAAAGTGCATGCCTCGACTTGAGTATTTGCAGCGACTTCCAAACTTGGGTCCAATCCTTGCAGTGCTAATGTTTTTGGACTGACGATAATTCCGGCAAATGCGCCTGTGCCACCTGCATTAACTCCGCCAGTTCCCTGTGTTACCGCTCTCCCAATTGTAACTTTGGTTAAGGCAACATGTGAATTAACACGCGATATACTAGAGTCAGCCATTTCGCCGACAATGCCTAACGCCTGTTTGTCATAAACGTTTTTTTGTAGTGTCATGATTTATTTCTCCTTCTTTTTATTTTATTGTTGTTAAATTATTTGCCCTCTAAATATTTTAGAGTGCCTTTGTCCTCTTGCTCCGCGTAAGCATTGCTAATTGCCTGGTCTATGCCGTAACGAGCGCCATCTTGCTTTTTAGCGGCAAGATAGCCCCGTAATACAGCTTCATGTTCGCCTTTGCCTGCTTGCAATTTGAGTTTTTTACATCCATATTCAGCAACTTGTTTTGCAGTCCAACCGTCGCAAGCAAAGTCATTGATGAGAGGTTTTAGACTTTCTACAAGTCTATTACGCCTATCAATTTCAGCGATTGCTTTCGGCATAGCATCTTGTGATGTTTCGGTTTTTGCTTCTGCTTTTTTAAGTTCGTTGCCTTCTTCATCACTAGTTTTTTTAGGTTCATCATCTTCCTTTTTAGGATCGTCATCGTTGTCTTCGACTTCCTCTTTATTAAGGTCTTTGTTATCGACGACTTTTTCTTCTATTGCACCTACTCCTTCATCGCTTGTTTTTTCTGCAACAGAAGCAATAATTATTTTCGCTTGCTCTTCGCTAATACCCGCATTTGCCAATGCTTTAGCTAAAGCTTCTAATTGTTGTTCATTCATATTAACTGTCTCCTTTTCTTCATTTGTTATTATTGCGTCTATGGCATCAAAAGTAATTTGATGGTCATAAACCCTTACATTTTTTCCCATGCGTCCGTTGTCAACCAATGCGATGTGATTACCTTTGATACTTCGTTGTATCGCATCGTATTGTTGCCCTTCCCAAACTCCGTTTGAAATTTCGTAGTTGCATCTATAGCCAAGCGATAACTCTTTTTTACCGCTGTTAATTTCATCTTTTAAATCTTCGGAAAAAATCTTGATGTCTGCATACATCACGCCGTTATCAATTTTTGGGTTGAAAATTATTCCGCCTGCTTGACGCTTGTCATAAGGCGTAAAATCCTCGCCTATCATTTCGTGTTCATTAATAAGTGGAACGGCGTTAAAGCTTTCTATGGTTTCATTATTGGAGAGCTCTTCAATTGGACGAAGTACGTTATAAACCTTATCAGGCTCTAATTCTTGGTTTATATGTTTGCCTAAATAAGGATAAACACCTGCCTTAGAAATTGGATTATCCTTGATCAACCAAAAGCCATTGTCGTCTATGATTTTTCCCATAACAATATTGTATAGGAAAAATTCCTTGTGTTAATACTTAGTGAAAAAAAATTATTCGCCAGAGTTGGCGTATTCGATGATATATTTTACACCCATACCTTTAGGTAGATAGCTTTTTTGATTGGCAATTAAAAAGACTAGCATATTGTCAATGTCGTTTATCGTTATAGTAACCGTCATGTCGTAATTATCTTGACGGGTGATACTATCGCCAAAGAAAGTTGAATACAATTCGTCCAAGTTGGCTGTCGTCCACTGCGTCATATTGTACATTATTTTCAACTTGATTAATGTGCGCATTTGCACATCATTTAAGGTATAAATTGAGTTATAGCGCGAACGATAACGCTTATAAATCGCATAAGATAATTTTTGAGCGGTAGAAATTGGCGTGTCAGATAATGCGCCACTATCAGATAATTCGTAATATATTTTATCTAAGTCAACGCCATATAGATTGCGCGGGATTCCTACCCATTCGCCTAGAATATTGAGCTGTGCACCTTCTGCAGTTTCCAAGTCAAAGGCGTTTTCTAACTCAAGTAAATCCTCAAATAGCGGGCGAGTAACGGTTGCCACCGTTGCTCGTGCCTTAGTCTTCTGATGATATTGTATTATTAGAAGATTGACGTAGTATCTTGCTATGTCGTTACGCCAATCGTTATAGTTTATAGAAATTTGCTGTGTCATTAATCGTATGTAGTTTCGGTTATGGTAATATTAGCTGGGTCAACCGTGAAAATATTTATTTTACTTGTTGGTGATACATAAGCATCCTCCCAAGTAGTGCCATCATTAGAAACTTGCATATTGTAGGGTAGGTTATTAGGTACGATACCCTTAACTAAAGCGGTTAATACTGACGTATCTGCTTTTTCACCTACGCCAAGTTTATAATCTCGCTGGAGACTATTTTTGATATAATCTTCGTCTATCGCGGATAAATCAAGCGATTCTATGTCAAATCTAATGTGTAATGATTCATTTACTGGGCGATCAAACTTAGCTGGGAACGTACCTTGGAAACCTGCGGCACGCGGAACGTTAACTGTAATATTGCCGTACATATTACAGCCTTCATTATGTTTTAAATAAATTGCACGTCCAATATCGGCATCAGAACCACCTTGAACAACTACCCAAATACTATGCGGTGGCTGTTCGTCTGCATCTGTTTCGTTCTCTACATTTTCATAAACTTCGGCATATTTAACGCCTTCAATATCAAGTAATAATGCTTTCAATCCATCAATAATACCACTAGAAGCAATTGCGGTTGACAAGGCGCGTCTATGCCTAAACTCATCGTCTGTTTCTTCGTTAGTCCCTCTAATATATTCTGCTTGTGGATTATTGACGCCGACAACGCCTAGTATAATATCAACTGGTATGTTGATTGAGTTAGGTAACGCTTCAATTTCGCCCATTTGACGTGCCCTAAAAGATAATAATGCCGAACCACTACTTGCGCCTACTGTGCTAGTATTGGCTAATATAAATTGATTATCTTCGGCATCTTTGACTGTGTAGCCTGTACCGTTAGGGTCAGAAAAGCTATTGTCTAAGCCTTTCAATGTCACCGTTTTATTGACAGATATTAAAACATTAACTTGCGTATATGTGCCTGCTTTTCTTTTAATGCCGTTAAGTACGTATGTTCTATCTTGCTGTTGTCCAACATTCGCATTAGGCGCAAAGCTGTTATAAAGGTCGATCAACTTTTCATCTTTATCGCGTATCGCCTGCGCAAAAACATTTAGAAGTTGTCCGTCCGGCGAGTTTTGGTCGATATTAATATCATCACCGTAAATTGCTTTAAATTTAACCGATAATTCGGCTATTATCTCTTGCAAGGCTGGTATCGTAATCCCGTTATAGTTAATCGTCATATTTTATACCTCGGCTTTGCCTGCATAATTGTTTCTAAAGATTGTATCTACAGAATAGCTTGCAATTAATTTTCTGTTTTCGTTATATTCAATAACCAAATCTTTCAATGCGACTACTCCGTAAGACTGAACTATTATAGCCCTTATTGCACGCTCTAGGACTGGTCTGTAATTTCTATCCAATAGTTTAAACCAATCAATTCCGGCATCCGTATCGAAAAAGCAGTCATTAAAAAATGAAAGCAAACGCGTCTTTATGTTAATCCCAATGGCATCGTTATTGAACATAAAGTTCTCGCGTCCTTTTCCAAATTGCCAATCGTGATTTATATCTAAGTTTCTGTGTATCATTAGTTAGGTGCTCCAGTATTTCCGCTACCTGCTGCCGCCGTCCACGTGTACGGATGCTGATGTTGTTTTAAACTTTTTCCACCTGCTTTAACGTCTCCGGACGTGTTAAAATCAAAAGTAGGTTCATTGCCATCTATCCCAAGTGGTGAACTACCAAGTTGTAGAACCGGGATTTTCGCAACGCCTGCGAACTCTACAACCGGAGTATTAAGGTTAATGCTGGTGGCCGCTACTATTTGTGCAGTTGCGCAAGTTACAGTTACCGCATCCCCTACTATTGTAACAGTTACGGTGCCATTTGTTAAGGTTGCCTCGTTATCTTTTAAAACTAATTTAGTTTTGCCTTTTCTTAAGGTTGTTGCGTTTGCGTCATAATCTGCTAGCGGATTGTTCAAACTGCGAAGTCCTACAATCGCAATTCCGTCCATAATGTGATGTGTTCTTTCAGATTGTGGCACGCTTACATCGCCACTAAAAAACCAATTGTCTAAATCCCTGTCATTGAAACATACTAGACAATCGCAACCAGTCGGATCAGGGAAGGTAAGTTCGCCACTTGTGCCACCACCTATGATTACAAGCGGAACTTCGACTAATAATGAACGCTCTGTCACGGTTGGTTCTTGCCCTTCATTCTCAATTGTCATATTATCGACCAGCTGAACCTCAACTGTATTTTTGCTTGTGTCGTAAGCTGTTATACGCCCGATTTTATGGCAATTCGTATCAATGCCGATTGTTCTTTGTAGCTCTTTTAGTACGTCGTTTAAACTTGGTTGTGTCTTTTGCATTTTATCCCACTAAGGTTAATAACGAATGTCCAAATTCAAGGCTAAGTGTTGTTATACAAGTTCCACTAGTTGCACCTGAAATCGTGCCTTGATGTTTAACACTACATACTTTGTATTGTCCCGAAAATTTACCTGACGAAGTTCGCAAATCAACAAACTGCCCGGTCCTAATTCGAGGCTCAAAAATCATCTGTATATCAAGATATTGTTCCCTGCGTTTCGGTGTATCTAGCAATCCTGTTTCTGCATCTACAATGTAAATTTCACCGTTTAACGCCTCACTATCGTCTAAGATTATGACTACATCGTTATCAATGTATGCGCGTCCTTCTGTAACCTCTGCAACACCTTCAAGGGTTGAGCCTTGATATACATATCCGCGTTTATATACCTTAGATTTGGACGATTTGTAGCCCATAGTTAAAAAGGTGCAATCATCTTTGACGAAACGCTCTGCTATATCATTAGCCATAACTTCGCCCTTGATTGTTTTGGATGTCATAGCGTTTCTCATGTCAAACATTCCACTAGAGCAATCTAATTCAGTAATAAAATTTACTCCGTTGCGAGCTGATACGCCTTCCCAAACATTGCCTTTAAAAATACAGGCAAGAGAATTTTCATAGCCCGCGTTGAACGTAAGAATTTTAGCGTTGGCGTAATTGAATTTATCGTGATTCAAAAATGATTGCGTACTTGCGTTTAAATTATAAATTTTAAATCTTGCTTTGCACTCAAAGTTATATAAATCGCGCGTAATATCAAATTCAACAGTTAGTGGGTAATTGATTTCTAATTGGTCTATAAGCCCGTTCTTAGCAGTTCTACTTTCTACGATTAGATTGAAATTGCGCCCTAATTTTCCCATCTACTGCCTCACAAAATAGGTTTCTATTTCTTTTATCTCGTCTTTGTTTTCGACTAGATAGACAGCAACTTTTCCGGTAGCGAAGTCATCTATTGAGTTTATCGGTTGGTTATTTGCTGATGTAACAAGAAATGAAAAAGGAAAGATATTAACGAACTCGCGCATTATGTTTAGCCCTGTGACTAGGCGTGTATTTTTTATTTCTCTATCTCTATATTTAAAGCCATAAAACCAAGTTGCCTGATTTTGTAAGAAGTCAAAAAACAATTCTAGGGTTTCGCCCGTCTCTAAGAGCATTCTAAATCTTTGGCTTGGTGCATTAGTTAAGGCGGTTAATTGTTTCATTACATCTTAGCTCGTAAATTTTGTTATTAATTAATACTTCACGCATTGTCTGAATTGTATCGTTCTCCATGTCTATGCTTACGGGAATATACAGTTCGCAATACGTATCAATCACGGCCGAGCAAGAACTTAAAAACACACAAAGCAAAATTAAATATTTCATTTTATTCCCCACGAAATAAGGTAAGCAGTTCATCAATCTTGTCTATTATCTCTTCGCTCGTCCAGCTTTCTTTGCCATCCCAGCCTTTGTAAAGACTTTTTCTCCAGTATAATACATCGCAAAGGATTGAGGCGTTATTTTCAGCTTGGATAAAGTCTTGTATTTCACTTAAAGAATCAACGTTGAACTTAAAATTAATTTCCAATCGTGGTTTGCTTTCAATCTCATCTTGCATATTTATTAGCCTCTTGTTTTATTTCATCATCAGTCATTTTTCCTACTTGCTCCTGCACCTTTCTTGCTGTTTCTTTGGCTTCAGCAAGCTCAATCACTTGCTGAATTTCACTGTCTTGCTTCGCTAGTTTATAGCCGAGCAGAAATGCGCCTAGCTTTTCTAGTAGTGCGGCGAGTTGTAAGAGTAATTTATCCCACATGTTAAGTTTCTTAACGTATTGCTAAAACGTGTTTAAAAATAAGCTAGATTTTAACTTATTCGCTTACGCTTTGCACCTGTTCGGTCTTAGCCTTGCAATCAATTCCCGCAAAATCACAAAGTTTCTCACCAAACGCAATACCAAGCGCAACAAGAGTTGCTCCGATGCCTGCAATTAATGCTTTCCAATTCTTTTTTGCCCATTCCATAATTTTGTCTCCTATAGGTTAGTAAAATATAAATTAGCTTCTCTTTCTCTGCGAAGTTTCAACCCGTTCAAAACTTCTTTCACTTTCGTTTTTGGATTCGTGAAATAAATCCATTTTAGAAATTCTGACCTAATGCTTTTGTCATTAGGATTGCTAATCACTTTCTTTTTTAGCGTGCTACTCCGCCAATTCCCCTCGCCGAGATTAAAAATGAAACTGCATAATGCAATCTTCTGATTGTCATTTAAATCAACCGTTTGTGGTAGTTCAGGTAAGCAACGCGTCTTTAAGAACCAAAAAAATAAATCCTTGCTTGCTTGAACGTTAGGCAATTTATCCGTAATCTTAATTAGTGCTCCGTCCTGATATTTGCCAGTTACGCCCACCCCAATAGTGACTTTTCCTGCGCTACAATAATACGCGTTGAGCTTTTCGCCCTCTTGTTCTTTAATAAATTTATAAGCGTGGGTTAAAAACTTTTCTTCCTTATCAGCTTGAAATTCTGAATTAAGAATTTCTAAACCTGCTTTTGCTTGCGTATTAGTCACCATAAAAATTATTAAACTACAGGCTACAATTAGCCTTATAGCGTTCATATTAATTACTTATTTGCTCCTTTCAGCCCATCATCTCGACCTTTGGTGTATGATAACTCGTTCTTGATAATTTGTGCTATTCGATTTGTATCTTTAACTTCGGCCATAATATCTCGACTGGTGGTTTCGATGCGCTCGATTGATTTTTCAAAGTCTTGTTTGGTCGTGTATGTTTCTTTAATTTTTTCAATTTGTTGTTTATTCTTTTCGATGTCTGATTTAATTCCGTTAACTACATAACCAACAATCCCGCTGATTGCAGTTGCAGCATAGCCAAGAAATTCACCAACTGTAGCAAAACTTAGGTTCTCCATTATTAGCTTTCCTCCCAAGTTAAGACTGGTAATTGAGCAACTGCATCTTCTACTGTTATTGTTGCGTCCATTACATTAGGCATTAACTCAATAGCTTTTGCCCAAGTCGAATCGTAGGCTTGATTAGCTATGCCACCATCAGATTTAAAATCAGTGGTAAGAGAAGCAAGGCGTGCAGTATCAATGCTGTCGTATTGTTTTTGTAATGCAAAATCATTTAGGTGTTGGGTGACTGCGTTTGAGAATTGTGCTTCGAGCTCTTGTTCTATTATCTCTTGTGGCTTTTGTGGCTCTGTACCTTTGATGTAAAGTACTTTGTCCCAACCACGAATAATTTCCTTGTCAGTAATTAAACAATCATCGTGATACCAAAATTCAGCTGAATCAATTATCGTGCCGTTATCATCTACACGATAGCACAAACTACCTTCAGGTATGATTGGTATTGGTTTTGTTTCTTCAGTTGTATTTTCAAATGTTTCTGTTTCCATAATTAATAAGTATTTTCTGCGTAAGTAAATTTAAAAAAGGATATTGTGTTAGAGGGTGTATAAGATGCTATGAATTTTTCTCCCTTTCTCACTGGAATATTAACCGCAATTGTTTGTCCAATTGCAAATGTACGAGTGAGTGCTGCAATATTAGAACCCTCATTATCTCGTAAAAGTATAAAAGCATCAGCTACTGTGGATGTCATATACAAACTAACAAATCCATCTGCACTTGCTGTGTACTCACTTCCACTTGCATTCAAAGTTAGGTTTATATACCTATTACTAGGCACTTGGCGTTGTGCGTAATAACCAACGCACATTGATGTGTTTGTAGGTGTTTTGTTTACAGTTGTTCCAGTGATTGCATCACGTCTGGAGTAAGGTCCATAATTTTCTATGGATTGTGGTGAAGAGTTACAAACTATGCCCGCATCTATTAAAAGTGCTCTACTACCAAGTCTGATATTAGCTGTTGTACCCCCATTAATTGTTGTCGCTCCCCCGATTGCTAAAACACCATCCTCATGATCTAGACCATATTGACAACTTCCAACTGTGAGTAAACAATTATAAATATGACCAACCCCTTCAAAAGCACTTGTTTGGACCAGATATGTGGCAGATGTTGAGGACTTAAATTCAATGTTATTTAAAAATAATCTTTTGACTCGTTTATTTATTATAAATTTACGAATAGTATCTGAATTAATAAAATTAATTGTAGCTCTCGCTAATGCATCATTTACTGTTATTATATGTACATTATTTAGTGGAAAAAAATTCAAATTATAATCAAATGTTTGTCCGTTAGCCAACACTATATCAACATCGGATAAACCGAGTTGATAATAACTGCCGGCCACTTGTATCGCTTTATATAATGTTTGATATGGTTTGGCTGCTGTGCCATCACCAGTAGTATCTGAACCCGTTTCTGTATTTACGTATATCGAAATATTTCCAACATTAACAACATCAGCTTGAGTTAGCCCCTTGTTTGATGGTGATATTGGTGTTAGAAATTCACCATCTATCGCAATCCATGCTGACCAACCTGTACTAATGTATCTTCTTCTATATGTGTTTGGAAAATTACTAGAAGTAACGCCAGTTCCATATGCAGTTTGTATTATGTCATAATTTTCGCCCCTAACTGATAATAACCACTTAGTAAGTGCAGCACTCCCTTTTACTGGTTGATTAAAGTCAAGTACATTCCCATCCTGATAAATTGAATAGTCACCAAAAACATTCAGTGTATTGAAGTCAGTATTATTTGGTAATACTTTGTACTGTACTCCATCAGCTTGAGTTAGCCCTTTATTAGTTGTTGTTAGTTTTGTAACAAAATCGCTTTGAGTGACGGCTAGATTCGTGGATGTAACTTCCGTTAAAAAAGAATTGTCAACATAACTTTTTGGAGTAGCGTCATCAGGTTCTTCTGCTCTAAAAACTTTAACATTTCCGATATCACCGCGCTTAACAACAGAGTTTGCCGCAGGTTCTACCTCAAGAGCTTCCCAACCTCTACCATCACCACCTGATGTGTATACCAATTCAGCGTCACCAGTAACCGTGATTTTATCTAACTTGGTATCTGATAAATCAGTAACAAACGCACCATCATCTTTAACTGATACCGCATTATTAGGTGCCTGTGAAACATTTAGATTCGCGCTAAAGTCTGTACCGTTATAACTACTGTTAATTGATTTCGTATTATTTGGATTAAAATTAATAGCTCCACCACCGGCAGACAATATTTGCCATACAGTTGTGTTTGTATCAGGTTGAATTCCTGTAATAGTATTCTTGGATTTACACCCATAAGAACTACCATCAAAATAAACTATATTCGGATATTGATAATATGCTGTCGAGCTATAATTTGAGAAGGCGAAACCTATAGTTTGCATTGCTTCTGCCATCTCTTCAGCCTGTTGAGCTGAATTGTTAGCATTCGTTTCAGATGTTGCGGCGTTAGTAGCAGATTGTGCTGCATTAGCCGCAGATGCTGCTGATGCACTTGCTGCTGATATTGCGCTTTGATTTGCAGTGTTCGCGCCCGTCGCGCTATTTTGAGCCGCAGAAGCATAGCTACTGGCATTATTAGCTGCATTACTTGCATTTGTGGCAGAAGAAGATGCGTTGTTTGCAAAATTCTTAGCGTCTATTGCAGAGCTCGCAGAATTTTGTGCCTGCGTTTCTGCTTCATCGACTAGCTCTTGTACTTCTTCTTTTTTGCCGTCAACGTATTCATCGAATATTACTATTTGACTTTCAACATACGCTGGGAATCTATCGGCTATTTGCTGTGCAGATTCTGCACTTGCTTGCGCTTCAATTGCGCTACTTGCTGCCTGCTCTGCACTTAATTCCGCTGCCTGAAAAACTTCATCTATGCCCTTAGTGACTATATAGCAGTATAGGTGAGTTGCGCGTGGAGTAATTTCATCACCGTCAGCGTGTCCGGCCATAGGATTATTTGTATTGTTATTGTTTGCGTCAAAATCTATATCGGTTGTGTAGTAACCTTCCCATGGCTCATCTCTAAGTACACTTCTAGAGCCATTTTTAAACGCTCCTTTAGTATAGTTATTTCCTTGCCCTTGTGCTCCTGCAAAACTTCCTTTTATATTTCTAATTTTGTCATCTATGCTTGCGCCTAACTCACTCAAAGTATTCGTTGCCCTGCTAAAGTTATTTCTATTAGGCACACGGATAGAAGTGCCGTTAAGTACGAATTTTCCGCATGAACCAACTTTAGCAACTTCTGCATCAAACGCTGAAGTTGATGTCATTGGCAGATGACCTTTAACTACCGCGTCATAAAGGATTGGATAATTTACATCACAAGACGATAACCATTGACCATTAGCGCGCACTGCTCCAGCGGGCGCAACATTAGAATAACTAAAAATTTCAGTTCCGACACTTAGCGCGCTAAACATCGCATTGCCTTGTCCAATTAGCTGTTGTGTCTCTTGCAATGTAAGTGCTTTCCATTCGCCATCTGAACCGCCCACAATAAAATATTGGAATTTAGGCAGAGGCATATCCGGGATTCTTACCCAGTTTATTAAGTCGGTTATAGGATTGTTGCCTACATTGTCATTTGTAAGTGATTTATAGACTGTTGCTTTTCCTGCATTAACGACTGATGCACGTGAACCGATATAATAATTTTCTTCTGCGAGATATTCAGGAATGCCTATTTGTAATAAATAGGCGAGTTGTTGTGTAATCGTTAAATTAATCGCATTTTCATCTTCAAGAAATGGTGCCTTGTCTTCAACACGTGAAGGCGCGATACCTTGCTCAAATATTTCGGATTGCAGTTGTTGGATGTCTTTTGTGTAGGTAGGGTTGCCTTCTGCTAACGAGCCATAAACGGCAACATCTCCGTTAGGTGATGTGCTAGCAAATATCTTTTGAAGAACGCGAGGTAGTTTAATTGCCATAATCTTTTAAAAAAGTTAATTTCAAAAAGATTATAAACAAAAAATCCCTTGTGTTAAGAGGCACGCTAAAAAATATTTTAGAATTTAGGGAGAACGATAGCCATTAGACAATGGCAGTTAACTTCTTGGCCCGGGAAGCCTGTAGCGCCTGTGGACTCATTGATAACTGGCGGTTTATCAATATCGAATATGCCACCGTTTAATCCACCGCTATTTACGCTATCTTTATGATGCTTGCGGTAAGTCATGCCTGCACTCGTATGCACCCATTTGAATTGCTTAACTCCACCTTCTTCAAAGTTGCATAGTTGAATTGCGGTGTTAACCTTGCTGATTTGGTCGTCTGCTATCATACTAGCGCGCTTCTTGGTGGATGCGCCAGTTTTTAAAATTTGCTCTTTAAGCTGCTGGTAATCGTTTCCGGCTTGTGCCGCGCGCACAACTGAACTTGTTATATTATTAAAATATTGCTCGGGAATTGACTTAATAAGGGATACGTTTTCGGCGACTGATAATCGTATAATATCCGCCATTTCTCGACTAATAGCTTTACCCTTAAGCGCGAGAATATTCTCATCTTTAATCGCCTTACGCATTGCGGAATTGAAAGCCCATTTGCCGTTGCGCAAACTTCTTAATACCATTTTCTTTGCTAGGTAAGCGCCTTTCTTATTGAACTCAATCGCAAACGCTCGCTTAAGCTCTCGTATTACATCGCGCTCTTCTGTGCCTAAGCTGTCTTGTGCTAGACTTACATCGTTTTCATTTTGTTTGTAAATTCTTAGCACTGCCTTAGATGTTGCGGCTATCATTGGCTTGCATAATTTTTCAAGCTCTTTATTATACCAAGCTTTAATTCCGGCGTTGGGACTTAGTGTCCCGCCAGTAACGTAGTTTTCTGCATTTTTTGAGCTGTTTTTAGTCATTTTGGCTATTCTTTAGCTTTGCTTTCACTTCGTCATACATATCCAGCGGATATTCGCCTTTGCTTTCGTCAGGTTCGTAATCTTTCATAACGGTCAGTCTAACTATCATATTGTCTTCAATGGTGAGAATTGTTTTTGTAGCTTGAGCATCTTTTAGCCATCTTTCTGCCATACTTGTCATAATAATCTCCCGTTATTTAATTTATACTAATAATTTAGCTTTAAATACGATGTTGCCATCCGAATTTTTACTTTGTTCATATATTTTATACCTCGAGCCTTTTTGCAGAAGAAATTCCTGTTCCTCTGGCGTTGCTGAATGGTCGAAAATATATGCGCCTCTTCCTATACCCTTTGGAACATCAATTTCCAATATTGCTTTTTGTGCAAACGGTGGCGGGAAGTTTTTCGCTATATTGCCAACGCCCTCCCTAGAAAATGATGTTGATGCAAAGGCTGAATCTTTTTCAACTTCGCCAACTAATTGCTCTGGTGATTTATCGCCAAATACATCTTTATACGGCATAGAGCGAAATACTTTTACATCCTCTGTAAGTTCGTATTTTGATATAGCTTCGGCTATATTATCAGCTTGCTCTTTATTACCATATTTATCAACACCAGTCCTTAATCCCCTGTTTATCTCTTCATATGTATCGCCTGTATATGTGCTTATGCTATGTTTTTGTGCTTGACTGAGATTTTTATTCCATTCTGTAGTTTTGTCAATTAAGTCGTGTATTGGCTCGTCTGGGTCGTCGACTTTAAATTCTTTTACGTTATTGGCATGCATAATACTTTCTTTATTTTTAACCTCTTTTTCTGAATCTTTATAGTTACTTGCTTCACGAACTGATATTTCTCTTTTGATGCTTTCTATTGCGCCTAGAGCAATAGTTTTTTGCCGTTCGTTGTTATTATATTTGCCATTTTCTAAATCCTGTTCAATTTTCTCTACGTCAGATTTAAGTTTTTCAGTTGAGAACTTTTTATATATTTCATTAGGCTTTTCTTTTATTTCTTTATTTGAGCTTGCACTTTCTGATTTACTAGCCCCACCACCTCCGCCACCTTTTGTAAATTTCCCGCCCTTGTCTCTTGGGTGATCGTCTTCCTTGAAATCTCCATCAGTCGCAACACCAAACGCCCCATTAATTATTCCATCAATATCTATTCCGCCTTCCAGCCATTCCGCCTCTTCGCCTTCCGTCATCTCTTCTTTATCCTGCAACATCGTATAAGCACCATCAGCATCGCCTTTAAGAATCACCCTTTGTTCTTCAGGTGAAATGACACCACTGCCAATATAAACTGACGCTGTATTTGCTCTGATTTGCTCCGTTTCTGCGATTTCTTTCGCTGTAGGTGTATCAACCGGATTAAAGACAACATTCAGATAAATAACCTTTCCGCACTCTGACTTTGTCATCATCTCATTATGTCTATTAATCAGTGGGATAAAATCATTCTCTTGAATATCTATCAGTGTTTGTGCGTAATCTTTCATCTCGTATTCGCCAGTAGCATTAAAGCCTTTAGGCGTGGTTTTAAGCAGTTTTGTTGCTGGCATTTCAGCAAGAGATGCTACAAGTTGGTATTGTGTCATTACGGACTCGTCTAGTCCAGCTAATGATGTGTCTAACTGCGTAGGGCTTTGTTCAGTATCATGTATCCAAACGCCGTGATTGTTGCGTGTCTCGACTAATGTATTAATGGCGGTTCTCAATCTGTCTTCATCAAGAATACCATTTAGAAAATTACCGCCCATTGTTAGTAATCGCTTAGACAATACCAACATAGGTACTTCATCTGCCGTTTTTTCCGCGCAATAAACACGCTTATAGATTTGCTGTGTTAGCGGTACACCGCCATAATAGTAGGCAGGTTTAAGAACATCTGAAACTTCTTCATTAATAACTTTAACACACCAACTACGGTGAATTAGTTTTCCGCCATTGAGGCGATACCATGTAGGAACTTGGAAATATAAACTATCAGGATTTTGAATTGATTCAGCATCAAACTCCGGCATTATCCAGTAAGGGTCGACGATTTTAAAACCTTCGTAGGAATTAGGCTTAATTGAATCAATATTGTAGGGAAGTGATAAGTTTAGAGTCTTGTCATTAAAAATAGGAATGGCCAAGCCGTAGCCAAAAGTCTTTTTATTAATGGTTAGCTTTTTACAAGCGTCTTTAATCTTAAAGTCTTGGTCTGATTTTCTTTTTAAATCAGCGAGTAATTTAACCTTTTCGTCTGTACTTTCTATATCTTCGCTTTCGTCTTTATCAATGTCACTTTCATCTTGGTAGGTAAGCCTATAGTCTGTAGCAATAGCGTCTTTTGCAGGTATTTCGCAAGCCGAGCCAATCATCTTATTTTGTTTTAGAATTGCACAGGCATTAAAACCAATGAAGTAGTCTTGAAACATATCCAAGACGGCATCTGTACCGGGTTTAAATCTATATTTTGTAGTTATTCTGTCGCCCACACTATCCATTGCAACAGATGTTGGTTTGCCGTTATCATCAATACGAATAATGCTATCAATTGTCTTAGAGAATATTTTGTTTAGAAGCTCGTCACGAGATATAGCTTTATCTGCTTTATCAATTTCGTTTAACCTAATTAGCGCGCCTAATACCTTTTCAATATTTTGTTCTTTATTTTCTATAGGTGCGCTAACAATCATACCTTTATTCTCTTTGCGAAATATCTCTTTGACAAATCCTAACATTTAAAAAGCTCCTTTATTGAAAAAATCTAACTCGGTTGCGTACCTTACTGAATCCAAACAATGGTTGTTCTTATCAGGGTAGTCGCTTCTAACAGTGCCGTCTTTCATCTTTTCGTATTCGTAGTTTATAAACTCTTTATACGTGTTTGGGCATCTTGCAGGATCAATTACAATTTCTATTAGGCCCTGCAGTTTCTTAATCCCGAAATGAATACTGCCTGCGCCTTTGGCTGCTGCTCTAATATTAAATCCGGCGTTCCTAAATTCAGATATACTCTTAGGCTCCGCGCTATCCGCGATAATATTACCATACTTCTCTACCTTCATGTGAAGTTTTTTTATTGCTTCATCGTTAGAAAAACCGACTTTATAGACTTCATCGAAAATATAAATTTTGCGGCGTGTCTTATCGTAGTGGAGTTTGATATAAACGAAAGGATCAACAGCAAAGCCCCAGTCTATGCCTTGCCTGATATTATCAAAGGCTTTTATTTCATAGTCTGTGATTGGGCGGCCAACAACATTGGTGAATACGTTAAGCCCTGTGCCTGTAGCTATGCCTAGATATTCGTGATCGTAGGCTTGTGAATTTGTATTTTTTAACAACTCGGCTTCAATATGAAAGTTCTCTCCGTTCCATTCTTTAGGGACGTCTAAGTAAGTAGATGAATGAACGTGGCGTCTAGGGTGGGCGATTTGTGCTTCTGCATTTACCCAGCTATTTGTTTTTTGAGGTGGGTTGTACGAATAGAAGTAAGTGAATAGTTTTCCGCCCCTAAGTATAGATTGAGTAACTAGGCGGATTTCTTCCATGCCATCAAATTCGTCTAACTCCTCAAACCATGCAAATTTGAAATAACCTTTTTTGAGTTTAATGGACTTTGTCTTTTTAGGGTCGTCTAATCCTCTAAAGAATATGGCTTGCCCTGTAGGCTTGTAATAGATTCTTAGCGGGCTTAATCGCGTATCAAAATAGTTAGAAACGCCTAGTTTATCTATTGCCCAGAGGATTTGGGCGTAACAGCTGTCTTTGAGAGTGTCGCCGACTTTTCGGAAGCATATCGCATTAGCTTCTTTATCTTGAATAATACCTAATATGATTTCTACGCTTACAAAACTAGATTTGGTGCTGCCACGTCCACCTTTAAGCCAATAATGTGTGAAGGCATTGGTTTTTACTAAATGATGGAGGTCGTAAAATGATGGTGCAATACAATCTGTTAATCTTATTGTACTCATTTTCCTTTGTTGCTTTTTTTAGACTTAGGGACATCGTCAGATATTGTTGGCGGTTCTGTTTCAACGGTTAGTTTATCTGCTGGTTTTTGCCCTGTGGTGTCGCGGATGAACTCAGCGGCCTTTGTATTTCCCTCAAGCGCGAGATTCCACATCTTCACTGATAAAGCATCGGTTAGGGTTAAGTCTTTGCCTGAGATTTGTTTGTGTGTGGCTAGTATCTCGCTCACTGTCTCAGGCTTCGGATTAAACTCCCCAAACATCAATAATGATGCTCGCATATCTCTTTTTACACGCCTAGATTTTCCTGACGCGATTCCACCTTTTTGTGAGATTTCCTTTGCTTCGCGTTTGGTTCGTTTATTAATTGGTATTAAATCTTCCTTGCTCATATATCATATTTTACCACTTTATTTTCTTGTGTTAATAAGTAGGGAATCTTTATCTAAAATGAATATCTCATCATTCCCGATGCTCAATTTGACGAAACTTTTGAAGTACGAGAAAAAGCCTTTTCTGCTAATTTTGTTAGTTTTGATAAGTTCTTTGAATTTCATTAGTAGCCTGATGTCTAGTCCGGCATAATCACATAAGGTTAATAGATACTCATCGTTATCAAGAAACGTGTCTTGCCCTGAATATATTGACTCGCAGAGGCTTTCCCGTATTATCGCTATAAATAGATTTCTGTTGGGATTATCGGTGTATAGATATGAATAATAATTGCGCTTTCTTGTATGTGAAGCAATGTGCTTAGGCTTTGAAAAATCAATTTCTAGTTGTAAAAAGCAAATAGAATTACTGCCTCGCCAGCCTTTTTCTCTTCTTTTTTTTTACGTAAAAAGTCTATTTGCATATTAAATGCAAAGATACATTGCTGTTCTGATCGCTCGTAGTAGCCCATAGTAACTTAAATGTTATATCTTACCCCCGTATAAAAACTTATTACTCCCGTCTACTCGCTCACGCCTTATCTTGCCTTTAAGATATAGCACCGAAATAGTCGGTCTAATAGAAGTAGCTTTGATGCCTTCGTGATGGTATTCTAGCCACTCTACAATTTCATTCACGGTATAGAATGCCTTCTTGTCTTTTAGGAAGTTGAGGATTGATTTTTCTATTGTCATTTTGTTTCGTTCCTCTAATGCTTCTCCAAACAAATTTTTCTAATTTCGCTCTCATCTAATTCAGGATATTTTTTCACTAAATGCCGGATATAATCTTCATCACTTTCGCCTTGAACCTCCGCAAATTTCCTGATTGTTTTATTTTTATGCAGAACTATGAAATCCATTTTAACGTCACTTTCTAGCGTTGCTTTGCGTACTAGTTCAGGGATTTCGCCGTTGATTTTAGGTTGCGTAACCTCAGAATTCCGTCTGCGAATAAATTCAAGGTGGGCAAGAAAAACTGCAGGTTCTGGAAACTTCCCGTAGAACCTTTCGTGCGCCAAAACTGAATCACAAACGTCGGAAAACTCCTCGTCAGCAATGTTTTGCTTTGAGAAAAAACTAAACAACGCTCCCGTTTGTTTTTCGCTAACCTCAAAACCGCAGATTACTGAAATCCGGCTAATTGATTGGATAAATTTCTCTAGTTTCATTTTGTTTTTCCTTTGGGTTTTTATGTTTTTCTAAAATTCGTTTGAACGTTTCTGCATTCTTTTCCTCGATAGATTGTTTCTGTTGCTGTGGTGGCGGTTTATTCGCAAGTTTCAGCGCGAAAATACCTTCCCAGTTGTTTGCGATTGACTGGTCAATTATGCTTTTCGCTACTGCAAAATCGCTGTTTGCAAGGCGTAGAAGTTCCGCGTAAAACTTTGAAAATTGTTTTTGGGTTTTGATTGGTTTCTTGATTTCGTGCCGATGCTCAAGCCATTCGCCGATACTGATGCGTAGTTCTTGTGCAATTTCTGATACGTCGGGGGCAAAGTTTTGATTGAGTTTTGGAACGTCAGATTTTTTCGCTATATTTTTTTTATTTTCAATTCTAATTTCATTTTCATTTTCATTTTCAATTTCAGTTAGGTTATCTTTAGGTTTTGTTTTTGAAAACCTGTAGGTTTCGTTTAGGTTATCTTTAGGTTTTGCAGGACGACCACCTAATTTGCCATTTTCACGACTCGCATCTGAATCTTTGCCTCTTTTATCAATTTCCTTTTGTAATCTTACATTGTAATAATTGCCATTTTCATCTTGAACAAATTTCTCCCTAACAGCATCAAATGAGCATTTACGATTAAAATCCCTTTCGCAAAGATGTCCCTTTTGATGTTGCAAGCAAAGTATTCTAATATATTGCCCAACCTCTTCATCGGTCATACAATCGCAACCAGTTAGAAAATCTTGTGCATAAAATAAAAATGCTGGGTCTTGTCCTATGCTCATAAAATTTACTTTCTAAAATTTATAAAAAAGCGCGCGAGCCGTATCTACAATAGTAGAAATTTAAAAATACTCACGCGCCAAAAACTTAAAGTTCGTTTTTAGGGGGTATCAAAATGGGTTTGGATTAAATTCAATTGAATTATTATCCGCGCCCATGATTTCTACTTTCTTCTCTTCGTTTTCTTCCGCATCATCTCCCACAGGGCCATCTACATACTCTGCCACAGCACCTTCATCACTAACCACGGCACCATCAGCTACAAACGCACGTTGCATATCAACTGAAAGCATTCCCCAACGACTTAACAATTGTCTGAGCACCGTTTTTCGTGCCATTGCATCGAAATTATCAGCCCATAATGATGTCTTGCGTTTGCCGTTGAGATAGGCCTGGTGCGCCTGTGAATATTTTTTAGCGTGTTCTTTTAACTCTTCTACACTCATGTAAATGGCTTTCGTGAATCCGTTAAGATAGGTAAATGTTGCCATGTATCCGATTACGTTTTTCTTGATACGTTCAGATTCGTTCGTAGTGAAATTAAAAATATATTTCCCAGTATTAGCTGAACGCCCGGAATATTCGCCTTCGCGAATATCGGTGACATCAATATCAGAATATTGGCCACTTCGGATTGCAAGTTGAATGTAACCTTTGTAGCCGAGTTGGAAGACTGCCTTGTTAGCGAAAGGCACTAGATAGAATTGCCCAAGCGCAGACGCGCAAGACAATTTGAGCGATTGTCCAAGCAGTGCCGCGCTAACGATGCTCTTGTATTCGCAACTTTCTAACATTGGATTATTAGCTACTGCGCTAACTACTGTTGTCACAAAGTCATTAGCACTATTTCCGCATGTGTTTTTAACGCTATTTTTAACAGCTTCCGAAGCCATAAACTGCCCGAAAGTGCCTTTTTGATTGGTTTTTGTTAAACTATTTTGTAATGCCATATTTCCCCCTAAAGTTTTTAATTAATAACCGAGCATGGAATTTCATACTCACGAATGCAGTCACGTAGTTTTTCTTTCTGAAAAGAATTAACTACGAATTGAAGTTTTAAGGTTTCTGTTCCGAAGGTATTCTCAACAGTTGGAACTTCTGCCGCTTGTTGAGGTTGCTCGGCTGGTGCAACGTTCCTGTGAAATACTTTCTCTTGAGGTTGTGTTTGGGTTTGCACTTGAACTTGCTCGCGCCTTTTCTTCTCGTTCTGTAGAACTAATTCATGTTGCAGAACTTTTCCGAGTTCGAGCGTCTCGAAGAATTTAGAAATTAATTCGTCTTTAAATTCTGTCTTAGTGTTGAGAACATCGAACTCGCTTTTTAACCTATCAGCTAAATCTGTTAGCTCTTTCATTACGTCTTCTGATTTGTACGTGACGTTGAGCCAGCGTTCGTTGAAGATGCGTCCAATTTCAACGCGATTAATTTCGCTCTCGTCAGTTAGAGTTAGCCAAAAAGCCTCAATTTCTGCGCGTTTTTGGTCTTTTTTCGCATTCTCGAATTTTTTAATTTGGCTATCAATTTCGTCTAAAGGTTCGTTAATAAGCGCGACTAATTCTTTAATCTTCGCCTCGAAATCCATGTAAGGTTCTGCTTGTTGAGCCTTAATTTCTTTGCGCTTACTTTCTAGTGTATCGCGGAAAGTAGCCAACTTCGCGCGGTCTGCTTTTGCAGTTTTAATTTGCGCATCGTCGTAAACCAACCCTTTATAAGTTTCTAATTTGTTGATGATTCCGGTTTTTAATTCCTCGAAATTAAAGGTGATTGGATATGCCCTAATCTCGCTAATAATAATTTCCATTGTTTCCCCCTAAAAATTAAGTTTGTTGATATTAAATATGTTGTCATTACTTAGCGAATCACGCAGAGCGTCCAGCAATTCATTGACTACTTCGCTCGGCTCGTCATCGAGCTTTTGCAAATTCTCAATCAGAGAAATTGCGTTCATAATGTCGTTGGCATCCCTGTTTTTCGCATCGTAAATTTGTTTATTCATAGCGTCGGTAGTTTACTCCAAGTCGGCGGCTTACGGTTAATAACGCATTCCCAAAAACGCAGTTCCTCGTCCTCGAGCAGTTTAATATCTGCTTCCACGTCTTTACGTTCGATAACTACATCAATGATTTCTGTTTTTGGATTTGAATAATATTTTAATTTTAGAAGCGCGCGTAAATGCGCGAAGTCTGCACCTGTAACATTTAGATAATGTAGAATTTGGCAGTAGTAGGTGTTAGGAATTTTATTTTTCCATTGCTCGTGATGAAGTGACGAATTGATTTCAGCGGTTTTGATTTCGAGGATTCCTTTTAAATTTGTACCTGTATAAACTTCGCCATCTAGGCTCGCAGAAAGGAATGAATGTTTATCACTATAATAGATTCTATGTTCATGATGTTCGACTACGTAATCTGGATAATCTAATCTAAATAATTCTCTGATATTCTCTTCAGCATCTTTCCCGTATTGAATTTGTGTTGAGTTCTTAAAATCTTCCGGCTTGGCTTCGCTTGTTTTCTTTAAACACGGTTGAGGTTCACCAGTTTTCTCAAAGTATAATTGTTGAATTGTTTTGTAAGAGGATAAGCCCATTATTACGGCAGCATCTGAGCCACCAATGCTTAACTTACGAGCTTCTAACCAATCTTCGCGTGTTGAATAATCAACGTAATTCATTGCGCACCTCCATTTTGTTGGGTGCGTATTTCGCTTAAATGATTTTCGATTTCTTGCGCTGATTCGTAGTCCCAGTTGCCGACTACGCCAAGCGCGAGGATAAAAAGTAATAAAAATAATAAACCTGCAATTCGATGTAGTCCGGGCGCGACTAAACACCTAAGACTATACCGCGAATTACTTCTGCATTGCAGGTTTACTATTCCAATTGACTTTTGTTTTTGGCTTAAATTTGTGCATGCCGCACAATAGTTGAGATACATAGTCGCGCCCTCGATAATAATAAATTATTATTACCGTGAGGCTTGATTATTTGATACGATTATAGTACGAAACAAAAATCAGCTTCACGGGGCAAACATGTAAAGTTGATTTTGTATTTGAATTCTTAAAGAAAAGGTTTTGGCTCCCCGAGACGGACTTGAACCGCCGACCCAATGATTAACAGTCATTTGCTCTACCGACTGAGCTATCGGGGAATAGCGTGAAATACTCACTTGAATGGGATACTTTGATGCCTCTACAGAAAAGGGCGTCGCTTTCTATTGATTTTTATTTCATTGTCAAGAGAATTAAACATAAATTTCATTTTTCTATCAGACTATTACGTAAATAGAGACTTTTACAGCGTTCTTGCATAAAAAAGTTTGCCAATTTATAATTTTTCAAGCAATGGGCGCGCCTTCAATAGTTTAAAAGTATTCGGTGTTTTGGAAGATATAGTTTGAGATTCCTCTGCTCCACCTAAAAATTTAGAAGTTAGGCACTATGACTGCGGACTGTGCATTGATTGCTGCATTCCTACGGGTCATTGAGTTAAAAATTTTAAATCTTAGAATTGTATTCTCGTAATAATATAAACCCGAATATTTTTATAAAAAAATATATTTATTGTTTTGATAACTTTTAAGGAGAGTAATTGTGATAGGCGGTTTCTTTGATGCTACAAAAATACCTGAACTTAGAAAACGACTTTTATTTGTCGTCCTAATGTTAATAATTTATCGTATCGGCGTGTTTATTCCTATTCCGGGAATTGACGTCATGGCGTTTAAAAGTTTTATGGAGCAAAGTGCTGCGGCCGGAATTTTCGGTATGGCAAATATGTTTTCGGGTGGTGCATTAGAAAATTTCTCAATCATGGCTCTCGGGATTATGCCTTATATTTCGGTGAGCATCATCATGCAATTATTGCAGCATACTTTTAAACCGTTAGAAGAATTAGCAAAGGAAGGGCAACAAGGGCGTAAAAAAATTTCACGTTATACGCGTTTTTTAACAGTCTTTCTGGCTTTGTTTCAGGGATATGTTATCAGTGCAGGACTTGAAGCGCAGGGTGGGATTGTTGAAACACCGGGGTTAGCTTTTAGAGTTTGTACAGCGATTACACTTTGTACAGGTACAATGTTCATAATGTGGCTTGGTGAACAAATTACGGAACGAGGAATTGGCAATGGTATCAGTATCATTATTATGTCGGGTATTGTTGCGAGAATGCCTGCAGGAATCGGAAGCACGTACACATTACTTGCTGATGATGATGCTTATGGTAAGTTTTTACTATTGTTCCTTTTTGGACTTTTGGTAATTTCTTTTGTGGTTTTTATTGAGCGTTCACTTCGGGAAATTCCAGTTAAATATCCATCGCGTGCGGTTGGACGTGGGCAGATGGCTAAATCATTTACACAATATTTACCACTTAAGTTGAATAGTTCGGGTGTGATGCCTGCAATTTTTGCATCGGCGTTCATCAGTTTACCGATCATGATTATTCAATTTTTACATCTTGATTCGATGCAATGGTTTTTAGATCATATTAATCGTGGTGGTGGTTTGTATGAAGTAATTTTTGGTGCACTTATTGTGTTCTTTTGCTTCTTCTATACTGCACTTGTATTTGACCCGGATAAATTATCTGATAATTTAAAGAGTAATGGTGGTTTTATTCCTACTGTACGTCCGGGCAAAGATACTGCAATCTTTATTGGTAATGTAATTACGCGTTTAACGGTTTGGGGCGCTGCTTACATGTGTATTGTTTGTATCGTGCCACAAGTCATTTATCGTGAATTTAATGCAGTAAGCTTTAGTTATTTCTTTGGTGGAACGGCTGTGCTTATTACTGTCGGTGTTGTGATAGATACTATTTCACAAATTGAACCGTATTTGGTTTCGCGCAACTACGAAAGTTTAATGAAAAAAGGCGCCGGCAAAGTTCGTGGCATAGGTCAGGCAATGCCTCACATGAAAGGGAAGTTGATACAGAGATAGAACTTATACTCCTATTACTTGAATTTTCCTGCAAAAAGCGTTGAAAGTTTTTCAATTCAAACATTTTTTTGTTTGGTTATCGCTTCGCGATGTTGTTTATATTATAAACAACAGTATATTTGTACATGGCTCCGCGTCGTAACGCTATACTCATGTTTCTAAGGATTTCAAAAAAATGCAGAAATTATCAGAGGCGAGTATAAACCTACTTTAATGCAGAATCTTATGAAAAAAAGCTTATCTTTTATTATTTTTTTTATCCTAGCTATTGTGCTTGTTCCTTTTGCAAATGCTGAAACTATCGAAGGGATTTATGATAATTACCAAATTATTTACTCTCCATCGTCCAATAGTTTTGCGCCGGGTGGTATGGCTGAAGATAGAATGGTGTTAGCAAAGAAGACATCTTCAGGTTCCGGTAGTTATTCATCTTATTTTTTGCAAGATAAAGAAGTTATTACTCTTGGCTCTAATTTTGAATTCATAAAAGATGGAAAACTAATAGCTTGTCATAATTCAAACTTAACATTTTACAATGTAGTGTACGCTGATGGTAAATTTTCTGAGAAACAAATGACGGAAAAAGAAGTTCAGGAATTATTTCCGGATGCGAAAATAATAAAGATATCCCAGTTTTCAAAAGGGAAATTTAAAGTAAGTAAGCCGGCTGGTAAAGATTTAGAAATTATTTTATTAAACGATACGGATAAAGATTTTTATAAATATTCTTACAATCCTTCAGAAGTAAAGAAAACTGATATTGCAGGGTTAATAGAAATTTCAAAACCTGGAAAAATAGAATTTTCGCATTTTGGAGAAAATACTAAGAATTCACCAAAATACATTATAGAAGTAAAAGCTGAGTAAATAAAAAATAACAAAGAATCAACTAAATTTACAATCCTTTCATGATGACTGCGGTATGAAAGGATTGTAGAATTAGCCCTGCACCAGTTAGAGTTAGTTAATCCGGTTGATATAAAATTAATACAGCTAATAACGAAAACAACCAATAATATGGTCATCCACATGACCGGTCGCCTGTAAAAAAGCATAACAAATTGTCGAACCGAAAAACTTAAATCCTCGCTTTTTCATATCTGCTGCAATTGCATCAGATAAATCCGATCTAGCCGGAATTTCCTTAATGCTTTTAAATTTGTTTTTAACAATTTTTCCATTAGGCAAAAAGCGACTAAGATAATTTGAAAAGCTTCCAAATTCTTTCTGAATTTCAATAAATAATTTTGCGTTAATTATAGCCCCATTAATTTTTAGGCGATTTCTAATTATGCCTTCATTCTTCATAAGTTTTTCGACATCATCAGATGAAAACATTGCTACCTTTTTAACATTAAATCCCGCAAATGCTTTACGATAGTGATCGCGACGCTTTAAAATTGTAATCCATGATAAACCTGCCTGAGCGCCTTCTAAAATCAAAAACTCAAACAATATTTTATCATCATTAACAAATTTTCCCCATTCTTCATCATGGTATTTTTTATAGATAGGATCATCACCGCACCAATCACATCTTATATAATTTTTCATCATATTATCCTTTTATAAGTATTTAATAACTATCTTATTTTATCTTGGTGGAATTAAGTTAAAGGAGATAAAAAATAGTAAAAAATCGGTTAGTTTTAAAATTTATTTCATACTGCAATTATTATGAAGGGATTATCAAAAGTATCACACATCAGTTATTTTATTCAACCACCTTTTATTCAATACTGTTGTCTAATAACCTTACTGGTCTTTTGTTTCCAGAATATTCAGCACTGTAGACATGGTAATATGCGGAGTAGAGTTCGTATTATCTATTTTATATTCATTTTTTAAGGTCGGTCGTTCTTGTACACCTTTATTCAGAGATATGGCTGTTTCATAATCTTTCCATCCTGAATCTCGAGGGCTTAAAACACGTTCCTTTAATCTTTCATCGCAAGTTAAAAATAATGTGAAGATAATATAGTCTAAATCAGAAAAAAGGTGGGGGATTTTAGTAATCCGTTCATCTGTAAAATCTGTTAGGAGAATGTTTTTATAGCCGTATTTTAGGTAATTCCGGACAATAAAATTCAAATTTTCAAAAGACATTTCTTCTTCTTTTTTGTTAGCGTTACTCCACTCATCATCCAAATGAAATTGTCTAATCCAACCAAAATCAATGGTCGGTGGGAAAGATAACTCTGCACGCAATGCCTTTAACAAAGTTGTTTTCCCTGCCCCCGGCGGACCTGCAATGATAATTACATCCTTGTTATATTCTTTTTTCATAAGATTATACTCCTGTTACTTGATTTTCCCGGTATAGCGTTCGTAAATTTTACAAATATCTTTTTTGTTTGGTTATCGCTTCGCGATGCTATTGTTATTATAAACAGGAGTATATTTGTATATGGCTCCGCTATCGCTCCGCATATTCATGCTCCTAAAGGGTTAAAAGAAATCAGGGAAACTCAAGGAACATGAGTGTATTTCTGTGCGTTTTTTTGTTTATTTTCTTTTTCTGTAGAATTAAATTATACTGGTTAAAAATAAAAAAATAGCAAAGAATTGGTTAGTTTTAAAATTTATTTTATACTATGATTATTACGAAAGGATTGTCAAAAGAACCCTGCGCCAGTTATTAACAATTAAGATAGAAACTCACGAACAACTGCATTGGCTACTGCAAACCCTACTAAAAAACAACTTTACAGGGACATATTTTATATTCTCTTTAAAGAATCATAGAATTGTGGCACCTTGAGATGCCGATTTATTTATCATTTTTCAAAGGAGAAATATGAAACTACATACTTTATTTCTAATACTATTTTGC
>JAVBQZ010000209.1:0-4073 GCA_031548505.1 Bdellovibrionota bacterium
ACCATCTATGAGTTTCGCAGTTGCAGGTTATGGACGTTATGCAGATGAATTAGAACGTGAAGCAGCAATATTAAAATTTAATGAAGAAAATGGGACAGAATTAGCCAAACGTATTAAACGAGACATCTCGGCAAATCGTCCAGATATTGCACAGCTTGGGTTCTCTTCATCGGAATATAGAGCATTATTTACTCAGCGTTGGAATGATGTGCTGGATTTAGAGTTGTCGCGGCAAGGTCTTTCTGAAAAACAAATTTCTAATCGCATATTGCATAACGCAGTAATTGGTTTAGCATTAAGTCCAATTGGTGGAACGCTTTCGCGTAATAGTGGATTTAAGACCGGTGGATTCAATCAGGGAGATGGCGGAGTGTTAAATTTTGTTACTAAGACTATTTCTACGTCATCTATTGCCGGATCAAAAATGCTAGCTACAGCGGGAGCTGTAGCTGTTGGTACAAATTTATCTTGGGACTACTCTGAAGTGGAATATAGGAAAGATTTAGATGAATTAAGAAGGCAGGAAAAAATTAGTGATGAGGATTATGGAAAATTGTATGATAGTTATGATGCTAATATTTTAGAATTTTGGGAAATTTTGACTGGCGTAGTTGTAGGTCATGCAACAAGTAAAATGGTTGGTGGTTTAACGGCAAAAGATAATTTAGGGAAAAAATTCAGACAGAGTTTCTATGAAGCAGATATTGAATTGAGATTTAATAATGCGAAGAATTACACAGAGAATTTGATAAAAGCACATCAAGCAGAAGCAAGTCGTCCGCAAAAAGGTTTTAATTGGTCGTTGACGAATACAGAAAAAAGAAATGGAGTATCAATGAAAGAGGAGTATGGTAATTTGTTGAAAGCATTAGATTTTAATATTCGTGAAAAAAAGTTGATGAAATTATCAAATCCTGCTGATCCTAAAAGTGAAAAGATACCGTTAGGGGCAGGGGATAAAATAAAAATATTCGAATGGGACCCTGTGACTAAGACCCGTAAAGGAAAAGAGATAGAAATAGCTGAATTGGCTAAAAGAATGAACGAATTATCTAAGAAAGATCCATTCGAAATATTTTATCAGTTAAATATTTTTAAAGATCCTAGGACGTTCCCAGATGGGGCAGCGCAGAAGAGTGCAAATTATTTTTCAAAACTAGTTTTTCCAGCAGAACATAAATAGGATAGATGTTTTTGTTTGTAATTTGTAGTAGAGAAAGGTGGGATTTTTAGCGGAATCCCGAAACGCAGTGCAAAACGAAGTTTGCACATTTAGAACCTTTTCTATGGTTTAGTTAGATCAACAAACAGTGGATATTGGTGTGAAAAATTTATACCCATTCTCTATTTCTCTATGTAAATTTTTCTCCATTAGACAATATCATTCCTGCTTCAGAAATAATTATAACCATTCATTATAATAAGCATCCATCATAATGAGAAGATTCATCTTCGGGCTCATTAGGGTATTCTGTATATTCATGAGTGTTACTAACACAGTGCCCCTCATAAACAAACATTTCGTTGGAGCTGTTATAATCATAACAATATCCTAATTTATTACCGTAACGAGTAGTAATTTTTCGAGCATGGTCAAGCCACCATTGCATCTTGCATTGTAAAATTAGCTCATCCCATATGCGAATATCAAAACGTCTACGCCCTATACAGTAAGAGTGGTATTTATTAGGGGCCATATCATGTAAATAGCATACTGGGATCTCATTGTCACAAACAGAATTGCAATAAGTGAGTCTGTCTTTCAAATATTGTTTTTCTTCATCAGTAAACAGTTCACACTCTAAGATTTCTGCTATCGTAAAACTTGAGCTTTTATGATAATAACTCTTAGTTGTATGAGTTATAGAACCATCGTAATTATCACTAGAATTGAGTGTTTCAAATTCCTCTGAAACAAAGTTATCTGAGAATTGTGGATTATGATCCCAAAGATTATGCCACCAGTTTTTTTGAACTATTGGTCGCTGTGGTGGAAAATCATGTTGCTCTATAACATTTTTTTTATTGCTATAATTACAACAATGTTCCCAACGAATTCGTTCAAATTGCGCTAACAAATCTTCTGCTCGCTCATGTGGAGGCCAATATTGCTTTTCATACCATTCTGCCAAACCGGGTTTTACCCAGTCTGCAAATATCCGCCATTCTTCTGGCTTACGAATAGTATTCGCAGCATAAAACAAACCGAATGAGTCAGATAAGAGAAAATAAGATAACGTATCCTGTAGTTGAAACGCTTCTTCTAATGAAGAATGATTCGGATCAAAATTACTAGTAATTTTTTGTAATTTTGGGAGATTTTCTTCCATGAAACGCAAGGTATCGGCGTTTTTTTCTAGCCATTCATTAACTCTAAGTTGTCTATATGCTTCCGTAGTAATTCCCGTAAGTTCGTACCAGAAAATAGTACCGTTCTTACCAACTAGTCCCGTTAATGAAACAAAGATGTGTAGTATTACAAAGGTAGCAAATATTTGGGATAGGCTTGATGGATCGTCGTCTTCTGAGTTATAGCTATTTTGTCTATCCATGTATGCAAGGATACTAGGTATAGTAGCTTTTCTTGAATCGACATAGGCATCAAAAAACTCTTCCACAGTACTATTGCGTTTAGCAAGTTCTTGGGCGAGATCTTCAACAACTACAAAATTGGCTTTATTTGCTTCTTCGAATGCAATCCACCAATTTTTTGCTTGGTCACGCGCGTGAGCAAATTTTATTTTTTCTTTATCATAAGCATAATCTGCTTGCACAGAAACACTAGATAAAGAAAACGCGGAGACAACAACCAAAAACAGAAAAAGGTTAATTGTATCTTTCATTGAACACCAATCCTTTCTGCCATGTAGGCAAAAACATTTACGGTTTAGTTTTCTTAATGAAGTATAGACAGAATTTTGCTGATTGTTATTATCATATTATGGGGTCGATACGTTGAACTCATAAAAGAAAATAACAGCTTAGAACTTTGTCCGAAGAAAGATTACAGGTTCAACTCGCAGATGCAATTTTGAGTAAATGCAACTTTGACTTAAATTAAAACCTTTAACCTTATTTAAAACAAAATTAAAATCAGAAAAACCTGTGGCACTTCTACCCGCGCGGGTGCCTAGTCCTGTTCTAAAATAAAATCAATAGGATGGGGTATTTTCATTACAATTGGGTTTCAGTTCAGCATAACAACAACAGTTAGTTTTAGTTTAGTGTAGAGTTTTACTGTAGTAGTTGGTGCGGGGTTCTTTTTGTAGTCCTTTAATAACAATTACAGTATGAAATGAATTTTAAAATTAGCTGATTTTTTTGCTATTTTTATTTTTTACCCCGTATAATTTTATAAAAATAAAAAAGACCCCCCTCTAAATTTCCCCTCCAATCGTATTGAATAGGAGGTTGGGCTGGAAATTGTGCATTGAACTAAATTGACATAGTAAATACAGCATGCTACGGCGTTCGCCCGCTAGGAACAGTCTAAATACCTTAAACTATTCATAGTCTTAAAATCTTAAATTTCTAATTTCGATGTCTCAAACAAATTCTAAAACATTTATTGTTGCTGCCGGTGGAACCGGTGGGCATATTTTCCCAGCGCTTACGGTGGCGCGGGCTTTGCGTGATAAAGGACATCGGGTGATTTTTGTTGGTGTTGGCAGTGAACTGGAACATAAAATTGTAGAAGGAAATGGGTTCGAACTAACTGCAATTCCGTTTGTTGCGCTTGTCGGTAAGGGAATTAAAGGATTTGCGAAGGCATTATTTTTATTACCAAAATCTTTATTTAAAGCGATTCGCTTAATCAAGCGCGAACGCGTATCGGCAATGATTGGCTTTGGCGGTTTCCCGTCATTTATCCCAATGTTCGCAGGATTTTTATGCGGCGTTCCTCGAATCGCTTACGAGCAAAACGTTCAAGTAGGCGTTGCCAATAAAGTTATCAGTTTATTTTCCACTAAACTATATGCTGTGCATAATGCGAGTGGCTTTTTGTCTAAGAAAAAAGTTACTTTCGTACCCAATCCCGTGCGTTTGGAATTTTACACTGTGCCGGACTTAAT
>JAVBQZ010000201.1:0-14218 GCA_031548505.1 Bdellovibrionota bacterium
TTTCTTTCCCCTCTCTTCTCATTGACAATCTTATCGTTGGTTTATTGTCGACGATGGCTTCCTCCGGAACTGTTCTTGATCATGGGGCAGGTAGCGGAACAATAACTAGATTACTGTCTGATCAACTTGGATTGCGTATAATCGCGTATGAACCGATGGCTGAAATGATGTCAGCATTGAAAGAACTGACTCCGAAATCAAAATATCCTAATATTATACCGGTTAAAACAGAAGAGGAAATTTCAAATTTTTCCAATATAATAAATGCAATTATTTGTATAAATGTATTTGATCATATCCTTGATATCCCTAAAACTTTATCTTTCTTCAAGACGATTTTGCCTTCAGGGGGGCGTTTAATTATATCTATCCCTCATCCTTTGAAAAACCTTGGAAGTTGGGTAAAGCATAGACAAGAAGATAAATGGGAATATTCCTACTATAAATTAGATGATTATTTAAAAGAAGGTGAAATTCGAAGAAACAGAGAAGACATAAACGGAAATATTATAGTTAAAGATGTAACAAGTCAGCATAGAACCATATCAACTTATTACAATTATATTAAAAAAGGAGGGTTCGAAGTGGTTGAAATGTTTGAACCTAAGCCTGACGAATCAAGCGAAAAAACCTTACCTATCCTTTATACAAAATCCATAAGAATACCTTATTTTTGGATTTTAGATTGTATTAAAAAGTGAAACTAACATGAAGAGAGATAATGTATTTTTATCCAATAGGAAAATCGATGACTTCGTATTTGATGAACATGTCGCAGAAGTATTTGATGATATGTTGAATCGTAGTGTTCCTATGTATTCGACTATTCAAGAATTGATAGTTAAATTTTGTGGAAAATATAATGATAAGGGAAGGGTTGTTGATTTGGGGTGTTCTCATGGTCATACTTGTATAAACATCGCTTCGCAACTGGATTGCAGTATTTTAGGCATAGATAATTCTATCCCTATGATTGAAAAGGCAAGACAGAATTTAAATTCACATAAGGCGTTAAAAGGAACTGTCAGCTTTGAACATTTAGATATTAACCCTAGTAATATTGATAACTTATCGGGGGCTGGCGTTTTTATTCTGTCATTGACACTTCAATTTATTAGGCCATTAGAACGTCCACTTATTCTAAAATCAATTTTTGATAATTTAAAGTCTGGCGGGATACTTATTTTAGTAGAGAAAACAATTCAACCTATTCATTCACTGAATTCTATCTTTATAGATTTATATCATGAATTTAAAATGTCAAATGGATATTCGGAGATAGAGGTGTCAAAGAAGAGGATAGCCTTGGAGAATGTACTGGTTCCTTATAGCATTGAGGAAAACAAGGAAATGTTGCGTGATTCCGGATTTAAAGACGTGTCAACTTTTTTCCAATGGCTCAATTTCTCAGGTATCATTGCAATCAAATAATCTAAGTATTTGTCCTTGAGAAATGTTTTAAACTAAGAAAAGGTAGATTTTCTGCCCTTACCGATGTTTTAAATAAAGAATCATAAAGTTTATAAGTTGGTCAATTTTTTTATTTCCCCAGAAGAGACACACCTAATAATACGTTGATACACTCGTCAATATACTATACACGCGAAGCGATTTTTTCGAACGACTAAAAACAGCAAAAATATTATGATACAAGAATCAATGCCTATCGGGCATATCGTACAAGTGATGGGGCCAGTTATCGACGTAGCATTTGATAGCGAAAAGGATTTGCCAAATTTAAAAACGGCCTTATTGGTAACAAACAAAGTCATCGATGACAAAGAAGATAATCTCGTCGTAGAAGTCGCTTTACAAGTTGGCGATAAAGTTGTGCGTTGTATCGCAATGGATACTACTGATGGGCTCGTGCGAGGTGCGCCGGTGAAAAACACAGGGCAGCCAATTACCACACCAGTTGGTCAAGGCACACTCGGCAGAATTATTGATGTGATTGGTCGTCCGGTCGATGAACAAGGTGAGATTAAATGTGACGAACGTTGGTCAATTCATCGCCAAGCACCAGCATTAGAAGATCAAGCTGTTAAAAAAGAATTATTTGAAACCGGGATTAAAGTTATTGATTTACTTGCGCCTTATGTAAAAGGTGGAAAGATTGGGCTGTTTGGTGGTGCTGGTGTTGGTAAGACAGTAACAATTATGGAATTGATAAATAACGTTGGTAAGTCGCATGGTGGCTATTCTGTCTTTGGTGGTGTTGGTGAGCGTACGCGTGAGGGGAATGATTTATGGATGGAAATGAAAGAGAGCGGTGTAATTGATAAAACTGCGCTAGTGTATGGCCAGATGAATGAACCGCCCGGCGCGCGTTTCCGTGTGAGTTTAACTGCGCTTACAACGGCAGAATATTTTCGTGATAGAGAAGGTAAGGACGTACTTTTATTCTTGGACAATATTTTTAGATTTGTGCAAGCCGGTTCTGAGGTTTCGGCATTGCTTGGTAGAATGCCTTCAGCGGTTGGTTACCAGCCGACTTTAGCAACTGATATGGGTGAACTTGAAGAGCGTATTACTTCAACTAAAAATGGTTCAATCACTTCTGTACAGGCAATTTATGTGCCGGCAGATGACTTAACCGATCCTGCGCCGGCGACAACCTTCGCCCATCTTGACGCGACAACAGTATTGTCACGTGCAATTACTGAAATGGGAATTTATCCGGCGGTGGATCCGCTTGATTCTACAAGTACAATTCTTGATCCAACAATTATTGGTGACGAACATTATAACGTGGCACGTAAAGTCCAAGGTGTTTTGCAACGCTATAAAGATCTGCAAGATATTATTGCGATTTTGGGTATGGATGAATTATCAGTAGATGATAAACTTGTAGTGGAGCGTGCGCGTAAAATTCAGAAGTTTTTCTCACAACCGTTTCAAGTTGCAGAAGGGTTCACAGGGATGCAAGGTAAGTATGTGCGTCTTGAAGATACTGTGAAAGGCTTTAAGGGGCTTGTTGAAGGCGAATATGATGATTTGCCGGAACAAGCATTTTATATGGTTGGGACTATAGAAGAAGCAATAGCAAAAGCAGCAAAACTAGCTGAAGAATTTAAAACAGCGTAAAATAAAATTTTTAATTCACAGCTTACTTATTCTTTTAATCTCTATGATGTTTTTTTAGAGGTGGGGTGGATGGGAATTGTAATCGTGCACAATAAAAATTGTGCATTATAAAATTTATGTCTTCATTTGAATTAGAAATACTTACTCCTGAAGCTTGTATTTATACTGCACGTGCGATTAGTGCGTTGCTTCCAGCTAGCGATGGCTTTCTTGAAATTTTGGCACAACACTGCGATTTTGCAGGCGCCCTTGGTCAAGGCATAATAACCTTAAAGTTAGAGGACGGTGTAAAAAAAGAGTTTGCTATTTTTAATGGGCTGTTTAACGTATTAAATAGTAAATTAACAATTTTGACTGATATTATTTCTGCTGACGAAGAAATTAATCTTTCGGAAGCGCAACAACGTTTAGAAGCATTAGATGAAGCGCTATCACAGTTAAGGTCTGAAGGTGTAACAAGTTCCAACCTAGATTTTCATATCAAGCAATGTGAAATGCGTTACGCTCAAGCACAGGTTAAAATCGCCCCGAAAGTTTAAACTTCCTTGTTTTTTCTATATCGCTCCCAGAACGTCTATTGATATATAGACTCTGTTGTATTATAAGTTCCTAAAAATAATCTCTAATCATATAACTACTATCAAAATGCGAATCTATAATTCCATTACCAGAAAAAAAGAAGAATTTATTCCTGTTATTCCGGGTCAAGTTGGAATCTATGTTTGTGGTCCAACAGTTTATGGCCCAGCAACTTTGGGACATGCTAGGACTTACACAAATTTTGATGTAATTGTACGAGCCTTTCGTTTTTTGGGTTATAAAGTAAAATATGTGCAAAACATTACAGATGTTGGGCATTTAGTTGGGGATGCTGATGAAGGTGAAGATAAAATTGCCAAGCGCGCTAAACTTGAACAACTTGATCCCTATGAAGTTGCTTATAAATGGGAACTTGAATATTTCAATGCGATGCGTGCTCTGAATATTGAACCTCCAAGTATTTCTTGCAGAGCAACTGGCGTAATTCCGGAAATAATTGAAATGGTGCAAACCTTAATTGATAAAGGTTTCGCTTACGCAACTCCGCAAGGAAACGTCTATTTTTCTATACGTAAATATCCAAAATATAATCAATTAACTAATCGCAAAATAGAAGAAGCTCTTTCGGGTGAGCGCATTGAAATTGCTGACGACAAGCAAGCGCCGGAGGATTTTGCACTTTGGAAAAAGGCAGAACCGGAACATTTGATGCGTTGGAATTCGCCTTGGGGAGTTGGATTTCCGGGGTGGCATGTTGAATGTTCAGCTATGGGAAAGAAGTTTTTAGGTGATAATTTTGATATTCATGGCGGTGGCTTAGATAATATTTTTCCACATCATGAATGTGAATTAGCGCAAGGGGAATGTGCAAATGGCGTGCTTCCGATGAATTATTTTATGCATAATAATTTGTTGACTGTGGATGGGGTAAAAATGGGGAAGTCACTTGGAAATTTTATAACAATTGCAAAAGCCCTTGAGGATAATAGTGCTTCAACTCTACGTCTTTTTATTATTCAATTTCATTATCGCAGTCCTATTGATTTTACTAATGATGGTTTAGTGCAGGCGGCGAAACAATTTGACAAAATTGCGAGTGCTGTTGCAAAAGTGCGGGGAAAAACAAATGAAATTGCAGAGCTAAAAAGCGAGATTACGAGTGATATTTTTGCGAAAATCAAAGTAGCACTTGAGGACGATTTTAATACACCGGTTGTAATCAGCGAGGTTTTGCACGCTGTAAAAGAGATAAATAAAACAGATGATATACAGTTACTGAAAGAATTTAATTATATTATTCAAAAAATCTTTGAAGAGGTATTAGGATTTGAATTTGAAGTACAAACAGAGAAAGTAGCTCATGAAAATGTAGTTCCGGATAATATTCTTGAACTGGCCGAGCAGCGTTGGCAAGCCAAGCAAGGACGCGATTTTGCCCGTGCAGATGAATTACGAAAACAATTAGATGAGATAGGGTACGTTATTGTGGATGAGAAAGGTAGCTATAAGGTAGAGAAAAAATAATTGCTCGGATTTTGGTTCAAACTAGCAAATTTATGGCTTTTCAAATGTAGATATTCTAATAATACAACCTTCCTGCGTGGTATAGAAAGCGTATAGCTATCATTGATAATGATGACACAAAAACAACTTCTAAATGATTCTTATTCCCGATGTTTAGCTAATAGGAATATTGAACGTATAGCGTTATTTACATTTATCTTTGCACTAGTTTCGTTTGAAATCTTACTATTTAAGACGCTCAAACTCTCAATTTTTTGCGAATTTGTTGTTTTTTCTTTGACTGCCGTAATTTTCGCATTCATTTTTTATAAAAAATCCTCAATTTTTTGCAATCCTGATATCACGGAAATTACCAATGTTTTAGATGCAAAGTTGCAAACAAAGGATAAACTTTTAACATTATCTAGCGTTGTGCCTGCTGATGATATGCAGCAAGAGGCGCTTAATTTTGTCAAGCAACAGTTTATTGATGAAACGAAAGATGTGAATGTGAATATCAATGAATTATTCCCATTGCGATTAAATCGTACTTCAAAAATATTTTTTAGTTGCTCTGCTATTTTCTTAATTTTAACTATAATCTTATTTACGAAAATTTATTTTAAGCAGGCGCCGGATGCTTGGTCGCAGGAAAAAGTTGATTTGCTACGCGAATTAGTTGAAAATTCGCCGCTGCTGCCGGAAAAAATTAAAGACAAGGTAGAAAAACTTGCTGATTTAATTGAGGAAAATGGGGCTCAAAATGAAGCTGTTTTAGATGCACTTTCTGAATTAGAAAGTGAAATTAGTAATTCTGAAAATGCCAGTGGTAATAACTCCATGGATAATAGTTCCTCGGGAGAAGAGAACACCACGTCCGCAGAAAATAAAGAACAAGATCAGCAAAACGAAAATCGGGATAATCAAAAGCAAGAGAACAAGAATGAAAATATAAAACAAAACCAGGAGAATAAAGAACAGCAATCGCAAGCTCAGGAGAAAGAGCAAAAGCAAGAGGGGAATAAAGAGGGTGAAAGTGATAATAAGCAGGATGAACAGCAGCAGGGGCAGCAAAATGCAGACCAAGATAATGTAGATGCACAAAATCAAAAAGAAGGCGGAAAAGATAACCAACAAAAAAGCAATGATAATAAGGATGAGAATTCACCATCTGATTCGGGTAAAGATAATTCAGGAGCTCACCAAGGTGATGCGCAAAATCAGCAACAGCAACAACAACAAGAGGGCGGTAATAAGCAAGATGCCGGACAACAACAGCAGAATAATGGGCAACAGGGAGGGCAAGAACAACAAGGTGAGGGGGAAAAACAATCACAGGGTAAAGAACAGCAACCTCAGCAAGGCGGGCAATCTAAAGATGAACGAGGTAACCAGTTGGATAATTTGAAACAAGAAATTGAAAATTTAAAAGAGCAAGTTGAAGATAAATTAAAACAAGGACAAGAAGGAAAAAATCAGGAACAAAGCGGAGAACAGCAAGATCAGGGTGGAATGGAAGGTGAGCAAGACGATAATCAGCAAGGGGCCGGTGGTGGTCAACAAAAGCAAGATGCTGAAGGGCAACAACAAGGCGGACAGAAAGGTCAGCAGGGGAAACAGCAAAATCAGCAAGATGATGCACAGAATGAACAGGGTTCAAATCAACAAGATGCCGGGCAACAATCGGAACAGCAAGGAAATGATGGGAATCAAAACCTGAAAAAGAACGATAAAAATAATCCGGAAAATAAATCAAATGATACGACTGAAAATGAGCATAAAAATCCCACGCCTAGCAATGAATTAAATCAAAATCCACCCAAACGCCATGCGGACAAGCTTCCTGAACCAGATGATGCGACGCCACGTTTTGGTGATGATGGAAGTAACGGTGCTGGGGAAAACGGAATGGATGGTAAGCAAAAGGTAGAAGTTGGTGTTGACCAAAAGGAACAACATATATTTGATAATGTTGGAGCGGAAGAAAATAAGCGCTATTTAAATCAAAACAATGCGGTGGTAAAAACTCAACTGCAGAATATGGATTTTTCAAAAGGAGAAGCTACGACAGGTAAGGAAAAGCAACAAATTCCGCTTGAGTACCGTGATATGATTAAATAGTGGCTAGCCTCTGTCATTTTTTGCAAAAGCAATAATGCTTTAATAACATTTCAGTGACACTTATTGTTAATTTAGTAATCTCAAATTTTTATTAATCATCAATTACTATCTTATTATGGAAAAAGTTTTAATTATTGGTTCCGGACCTGCTGGTTTTACAGCGGCAATTTATACTGCCCGTGCTGGGCTCTCTCCACTTTTGTTGCAAGGTAATCTGCCGGGCGGTCTTTTAACTACAACAAGCGAAATTGAAAATTTTCCGGGTTTTGCAAATGGCATCGGTGGTATGGAATTAATGGAACAAATGCAAAAACAAGCAGAGCGTTTTGGTACACGTGTTGAGACGAAAACTGTTATTAAAGTTGATTTGAACCAATATCCTTTCAAGGTTTGGACAAATGGCGATGAGCTAATTGAAACAGCAACGTTGATTATTGCTACCGGTGCAGCTCCACGTCTACTTGGTTACCCCCGCGAAAAAGAATTTATGGGACTGGGAATTTCGACCTGTGCTACTTGTGACGGTGCGTTTTATACAAATAAGCATATAGCTGTTGTTGGCGGCGGCGATTCAGCCTGCGAAGAAGCATTATATCTGACTAATTTTGGAAAAACGGTTTCGTTAATTCATCGCCGTGATGAATTACGTGCGTCAACCGTCATGTCAGATCGCGTTCGTGGTCATTCAAAAATAAAAATCCATTGGGATACTGTTATTGACGAATTATTGGGTGACAAAGAACAAGGGTTAACGGGCTTAAAAATTAAAAATGTCAAAACGGCAGATATTCAGGAAATTCCTTGTGACGGATTATTTTATGCAATCGGCCACAAGCCAAATACGGATTTATTTAAAGATATAATTAAGACAGATGAGTTAGGTTATATAATTACTGAACCCAATAGTAAGAAAACCAATATCGATGGTGTTTTTGCTTGTGGTGATGTTACCGACCCTATTTTCCGCCAAGCAATCACTGCAGCAGCGAGCGGTTGTATGGCTGGTATAGAATCAGAAAGGTATTTGCTGGTAAGAAATTTGTAAGTACTTTGTGGAGATTAGTGATTATTTTCCCATCAAGTCATAGCAAAATATGTTAATTTTTTAATTACGCATTACATCTTAGAAAGACTATCTACGCTTTTGATAACTTATACGGTAAAAGCAAGCGGCCTTGGATACTTGGTTGAGTGATGTAGACATTATGTAATTTATTAAAACAAGAAAATAAATATGCCATTTTTTTCTATTATCATTCCGGTATATAACGTTGAGGATTATCTATCGGAATGTATAAGAAGTGTTCTAACTCAAACATTTAATGACTGGGAATGCATTTTGGTGGATGATGGTTCGCCAGATAATTGTCCACAATTATGTGATGAATATGCAGAACAAGATAAACGGATTAAAGTTATTCATAAGAAAAACGGCGGCATGTCCGATGCTCGGAATGCTGGTATTTTGGCTGCTACTGGAGAATATATCGTATTGTTAGATAGCGATGATTATTTAGTAGTAAACGACGCGCTACAAAATCTTTACTCAACGGTTATAAATACAAATGAGAATATCATATATAATGCTAATATTACACTAGTGTCTCCGAAAGGTGTTTTAGGATATGATCGTCTTATAATATTTAAAGATGAATGTTCAATATTTGATTTTTACTCACATTGGAGAAAAAAGGAAATTGGAATTATAGCAGGATGGTCGTTTGTAACTCAAAGGGCATTTTTATTAGATAAACGACTTTTTTTTAAAAAAGGGATATTACATGAAGATGTACATTGGATCGCACGTTTACTTTGTTCTAGTAAAAGCTTAACAATAAATCATTATCAATTTTATGCATATCGCCAACAACGCGAAGGTTCCATTATGGCGTCAATGCCAGTTAAACGAGTTATTGATAAAATTATTATCATAAAAGATTTTTTATCGTTTGCAGAAAATAATAATTCTCCTTTTTGCAAAGAATTCTATTACTGGCGCGTAGTGTACTTGTGGAATCGTGCGTACATTGAATCGTTTAACTTTAAGCAGAACGACATAAATACATGTAAAAAAAATAGTGAAAGAGTTGAATCGTCGACGCTTTATATTATTCTATGCCAATTATAATTTTCTTACTGTCTTATTAATGCTTCTAAGAATTGAATGTATGAGTGCAATTTCAATAGTACAGCTGATATGTTGCTATATGAAGCGTATTGTTGAAATTAATTTAAAAAAAATTAACGCTAAAGTGCAAATATGTGTAAAGGGGGGGGGGGGGGGGCTCCACTTGTCACATCAATAGCAGATAAATCCCCTTCATATATTGTCACATTAACTAGTTATGGTCATCGGGTATCTAAAACGCTACCATATACATTGTATTCCCTGCTAAACCAATCCGTACAGCCAGATAAGATTATTCTTTGGTTAGATTCTGATAGTTGGAATGACAATAATCTGCCTGAGATTCTTAAAAAGCTAATACGTAAAGGGATTGAGGTTAAATACTGTTCAGATATAAAATCATACAAAAAACTAATTCCAGCACTTACATATTATCCCAATGATATATTAATAACAGCAGATGACGATCTCTATTATCCTCGCGATTGGTTTGAACGATTAAAAACTGAACATCAAAATAATCCTAATGCTATTTGCTGTCATCGTGCTCATGAAATAACATTTAACGAGGAAGGTGTGCCACTCCCTTATGCTCAATGGTATAAATGCATTAAGTATGTTGGGGATGTTAATTATCTTTTTCCCACAACGGGTGGTGGTATTCTTTTTCCACCTCATTCCTTAGATAGTATGGTTACAAACGAAAAGTTATTTATGACATTGACTCCCAACGCAGATGATATTTGGTTTTGGGCAATGGCAAAAATAAAAGGGACAAAATACTCCTTAATTAAAAATGGTTACTCTAATTGTTTAATAGTCGATCGGAAAGAAGAAAAAAGGGGCTTAAATGCAACAAATGTTTTTAATGGAGAAAATGATACACAATTACGTAATGTTTTGGATTATTTTTTAGTTAATCACGGGGTAGACTTTTTGTGAAAAAATGGAATGAATAATGGCATGTTTTACGAAAAGATTTGGTAAAAGCTTCTTAATTACCCGAAGAATTTTTTTGCAGCGTGGATATTTTTAATTACAATATTAATATCATCTTCCGTGTTGTAACAGCCGACTGAAATACGTGCACTGGATTCGTAACCGAGATAATGAATTAGAGGTTCGGCGCAATGATGCCCAACGCGAATTGCAATGTTTTTATTATCTAAAAAAGTTGCCAAATCGTAAGGCGATATATTGTCGATTACAAAGCAAATTAAGCTTTTATGTGCGTCTGCCGGTCCTAAAATTCGTAATCCTTGTATTTCTTTTAATTCAATTTCTAACTTACGTATCAATGGCGTTTCAATTTGCGCTATTCGGTCAAAACCTAATGTTTCTACGAATTCTATTGCGCTTTTGAAAGCGATAATATCGGCTATATTAGGCGTTCCGGCTTCAAACTTGTAAGGCAAGTGGTTATAAGTTGCGTCTTTTTCGGAGACAGTGCCAACCATTTCTCCACCGGCTAGAAACGGTGGCATTGCTTCTAGGATATTTTTTTTGCCATAAAGTACACCAACACCGCTTGGACCGTAGAGTTTATGTCCTGAAAAAGCGAAAAAATCGCAATCCATTTTTTGCACATCAATTTTTTTGTGGGAAATAATTTGTGCACCATCTATTAAAATCTTAGCCGGTGAATTTGCGCGTGCGTAAGCGATGGCGTGTTCAACCGGTGGTTCAAGCCCGAGTCCATTTGCAAGATGTGTAAGCGCGATAAATTTCGTATTTTCGTTTATTAATTGCAAATATTCATCGAGATCAAAATCTTCCTCTTCGTTAAGGTGATATACTTTTAAGGTTGCCCCTGTTTTTTTCGCGACTAATTGCCACGGAACAAGGTTTGAATGATGCTCCATTATTGTAACTAAAATTTCGTCTTTGGGTTGTAAGTTTTCTAGCCCATAACTGTAAGCAACAAGATTAATTGCTTCGGTTGCATTTTTTGTGAAAATGATTTCCTCTGTTGAATTGGCATTTATGAAATTTTTGATGCTAGTTCGCGTTTCTTCAAAGGCAGAGGTAGCGGTAGAAGCTATATTATAGGTCCCGCGATGAATGTTAGCGTAATAGTTTTCATAACATTGCTTTTGAGCATCAATAACAATCTGCGGTTTTTGAGCTGATGCAGCGGTATCAAGGAAAATTACATCGGTATTTTTAAAAATTGGGAATAATGATTTGAGGTCAGATATTTCAGAGATATTCATAAATATGTTATTGTGTAATAGATATTGTTTTTGTATGCGCGGTGGCCAGAAGATCTATTAAGTAAATCATTTCAACTTAACAAGTTTAAACTCTCCTATCACAATAACAATGAGGCGAACAAGAAGACGATTACATAAGTCATTAGGCAGACGGAAGAGAAATAAGAGTATTAGAATGTCTTATATTTGGCTGCTTTTAGCTGTGCTCACTGTTTTTGCATTTGTTGGCTATACCTATATGATGACTTGTTACTACTATGCAAAATTTCTGAACACGATTTCGTCGGAAACGAAAGTTAATATCACGGAACATGCTGATGTGCAGGACTATTTAGCAAGTAATGCAGAGGTAAATAATAGTATACAGTTTATTGAAAAAATTGGCGCCGGCGATATTGATGCAGCTCAGGCAATTGCACAACGTAAAGATAGTTTTAGTTATGTTAATAAAGATGATGTTTTTGATAAACTAAGGAAACTGGTCGAAAATAAAGAGGGTGTTGAAAATCTAAAGAGGCAGGATGCGATATTTAAAGCCGATTTGCGTCGATTAGCTGAACGTTATTATTATTATCAGAATGAAATACGTTTTATTTTTAGGAAATCAAAATTAGAGATGCCCGAAGAAATTTCTGAAAACGAAAATGATTATATTTTTTATGAAACCGGGTATTTAGAAGGTTTACCTGTTGTTGGCGGTATTGAAGAATTTCAAACTAAAGATGAGGCATTGAAAGCAATTGGAGGTAAAGGGGAGGATAGATTTAGTAAGGATATTTCATATACAAAGTGGCGTGTAAAAGGAATGGATACAGAGTTCATAAAATTGTTTACTACGCATAAAGAACGCGGCGTATCAAAAGATGAGTCTGTAAAAAATGATGATCAAATAGTAGCTGACTTAAAAGAGCTTGCCAGTCAAAATATACTCGAACAATTTTATCAAACAACTCCAAAATTCTGTGTTTATATATATAACTCCGGTATTGCTATAAACAACTTCTTCGTTGGTTATATAGATGCGTTACATTCTCTCCCCAAAGTCTCTCTCCGATGAGGGATTACTAAATTAGTAAATATATTCTTTTGCTTTAATTTCCCTGTAAAGCGATTTCGGTTTTTGCAAACATTTCTTTTGCTTTGAAGCGTTATGTATAATGCATAGCTTACCGTCCTCTTCTCTGTGTTAATCCGTGTAATCCATGGATAAAAAAAAGAAGCTAATTGTTCAAGGATTACACGGATTAGTACAGATGGGTATTGGGACAGGAGTACATTCAAACTTTGGCATAGTCCTTGCTTAATTTGTTTTCGCAGTTAAAGTTTATAGTTTAGGTTTAAGAAGGAAGTAATTGAATACGCAATATTTATGGTGGGATACAGGCAATTTAGAAAAAGTGAATTAAATGAAATAATTCTGAATTCGGTGTGGGGAATGAGGCTTATTGCGATTTTCGCGTCAGCATTCTGACATATTAAAGTACGCTGTCGGTTTTAAGGCACAAGGTTATGATTAAAATGATGATTGATTTAACTTTTTTTGGCTTATTGGCAATTTCAGTGGTGTCAATAATTTTTAATATAAAAGATAAGTTAAAAAAGACACAGCAGCTCAATGCGAAAGAAGAGATGCAGAAGTTGCAAGGCTTTCTCAAAGACTTAATTGATGACGCATCAAAAGCTAGTGCGAGCTTGAATGAGCAATTGATGCTTCGTAAAAGTGAATTGGAAGCATTGCTGGTTAAAATTGAAGATGCTGAAAAAACATTAATAGAAAAAGAAGAGGAGCTTGCGCACAAAAAAGAAGTTGAATTTGCGGAAATCGCCGAACGTAGAAACGCTTTTAAGCAAGAAGAAGCGGAAATTAAAAAGCAAATTGTAGGTGCGAGAGTAACTCTTGAAAATTTAGAAAACAATATTGAGGACAATTTAGAGCAAGCAGCACATCCACTTTCTGAGGCAATAGAATTAGAAGCGAAAAATGTTATTAAGCCAACGAAAAGAACTTCGCGTTTTTCAGGCGTATTAAGCAGAAATTTCTTTAAACGTGATAATGAAGACATAGAACAAGTCGAGTTGTCATCGGAGCCAAATTGGCTAAAAACACGGGATACAGAAGGATTGTATGAACAAACAGTGCAATCAAAAAGTGGTGAAACGGATTATTTGTCGTCTGAAATTCAGAGTGGTTTGTTTAATCCAATTAAGAAAAAACCGCTTTTGCCTTTATCGACTGAGCAACAAGCACAGAAAAGACAAGCAGCATATGAAACTGCGTTTCCGTTGCCTGATAGAATTGAAGTTATACAAGAAGATTTTAAAGCAACACGGTCATTTGATGGAAATTTGGAATTTGTTCGTTTCCTTGATCCGATCAGTTTAAAAATCGCGCGTCGCCTATTTGGTCAAGGATATGACGAGGAAATAATTTCGCGAAAATTGGATATTTCGGTTGCTCAAGCGAAGACACTTGGACGGTATTTAGCCAATGAAGTGTATAATGCATAAACGAGGTAAATTTTAAACTTTAAATCTTAATTGTTTTCTTATGGATAAAGGAATTTACGTTGCAACTTCTGGAGGAATGGCCGCAGAACGACGAATGGAAATTGTCGCGAATACTTTAGCT
>JAVBQZ010000094.1:0-3066 GCA_031548505.1 Bdellovibrionota bacterium
AGATAAAAAATCTAACGAACAAAGTAAGTCAGATTTTTTATTTCGGTATCCTAATAGAGATAAGATGGCTTTTTCAGTATCGACTAAGTATTAGTTAATAAAGACGACAAAACAACAGGAGGACAATATTCAACAACTAAAAATTCTAGGATGATATGTTTACAAAGGTGGACGTTGTGTCCTCTCAATCTATTCTTGCGGAAAGTGGAATTATAGGGGGAAAAGTAACGATGGAGGTGGTGAGTCTCACTTAGCAAAAGTTCATAGCAAGTTTTAAGCCATAAAAACTTGATGTAAAATCAAGAAGTTAATTTATCAATTTTTAATGATTCTGTGAAAAGATTGCAGTAACTATGCAAGTTTTGCGTAGCGTATCAAGTTTTGAGATGGAAGTACCGATGATAGTTATAACTATTTTATGTACAGTTTTAATTAAAGCGAAGGAACGCGAATTTTATGGCTGGTAATTTTCAAATTGTTGGGCTTGCTTCAGGTTTAGATACATCGGCGATTATCACATCCCTAGTGAACACACGGTTAGCTGCGAATGTAAAACGTCAAGCTGAAGTTACATACCTTGATTCAAAGGTTGGGGCACTAAATACGCTCAACACGAAAATCTCTGATTTGAATGGCGCACTTGCAAAACTAAAAGAAGGCGGTGTTCAAATATTTCAAGCGAATAGTTCTAATGCAAATGTTGTTGCCGCTTCTGTTGGTACTGGAGCTAGTGCTGCAAATTACAATATTACGGTTGAACAGCTTGCGAAAAATGCTAACGGGTCTTTCGAAAAAACATTCTCTAATGGAAATGATAAGGTTTCTACAACTTCAGGTACACTTTCAATTGCTGTTGGTGCTGGTGCAAATACAGTTAATTTTGAAATAAATGAGGGCACGAGTATTGCAGATTTAGTTTCGCAAATTAATTCTACTTCTGAATTAAAAGGTAAGGTTTCGGCTTCACTGGTTAATGTCGGTACAAATGCAAATCCAGAATATAAAATAATGTTAACAAGCCTGAAAGAAGGTCTTGAGGATGGCGAATTAAATGTTTCATTTTCTGCAGGTCTTGAGGCTGAGTTTGGTGGTTTCAATGTTGTGCAAGCACAAAATGCAAAGTTTAAAGTTGAAGGTATTTCTGGTTTAATTGAGAAATCGACGAACGTAATTAGTGATGTATTTCAAGGTATCACGATGACGCTTGGCGCAGTTGGTAATACGCGTTTGAATGTACGGTCAGATAATTCCTCTAGTGCTGCTTTAGTAAAAAATTTTGTAGATAAGTTTAATGATATTGTGAAATTTTCTGCTGACGGGAATAAAGTCACAGTTGATGGTTCAAACGCAGTTTATGGCGCACTTGCAAAAACGCAGGTTGACGATAATTTCATTTCGCAGTTTAGATCGGAATTAAGTTCGGCGACTGCAAGTGATGGTAATGGTTTAATTCGTAAACTTAGCGAACTTGGTATTACTACAAATCGAGATGGTACATTAAATTTTGACGAGAAACAATTTAACACAGCTATAAATAGCGATAATATGGGAGCGATAAGTGTTTTGTCTAATTTTGCAAATTCGGTAACAGGATTTGATGGTTTAATTAATAATTATACAAAATTTCAAGGTATTATAGGTTCAGATTCAACATCTACAACCAGTAGGATTAGTGCAATAAATAAGGATATCAATCGTTTAATTAGTAATACAGAAAGCTATCGCGAGGCATTAGTCCGTCAATTTGCCCACCTTGAAACCATAATTGGTAAAATGCAGGCAGCTAGTAATACGATATCTAGTTATTTAAATAAAAAATGATATGAATTCATAATTTATGGATAATTGTTAAAGTTTTTAGTGAATTCTGCCGAATAGCATTCTATGTAATGGATAAATTTTAATTATATAGAGTTTGGCTATCATGAAGAGCAGAAGAAAAACAAATAAATATCAATTTAAATCTCGCTCTATGGGTAGGACGCAGGAATATCATGCTTCTTTATCGTCGTTAATCTTTGCTTTCGTTATGTTATTAGTGATTGTTTCTCTCGCGCCAAACTTTTTAAATATCGGGGATACACGTACAACTCAAGATATTGTTGCTATGGTTGGAAATTAGTAGCAAGTGTAAAGATTAGTTTTAATCAATAAATGGCAATGGTTTTGCGATATTTGCCGTTGTCATTTCATTCTCAATTAATTCTATTATTTTCTTTGTAGAATTTATTGTTTCATTAGTTTCTTCATTTGGATTCTTATTATAAATTAATGCTTCTATCTGTTTAAATAACTGAACAATTTCGTCTTTTAAATTTTGCAATTTTTCTTTTGTAGAATAATTAAATGATTGATCTAACGCAGGAGCAAAAATTGTAGCGATTTCTTTTGCAGTTAATGTTTTTACATCAATGCCAATTTTGTTTACTTGTTTATTTTGTAAGCGTATCGGTTGTGTATTTTCATAGTCCATATTTAAAACATCAGTAAGATAAACGCGGATAATACTGGAAAGTTCGGTAGAAATTTGTTTTGTAGTTAGTATTTCAGAATATGGTATTCTAGTATTTTGATTTTCTGCATTTTTTACAATATTTTTTTCAAGTTTATTAATTTTTTCTCTGGCAATTTCCGCCGGTGTTTTTATAATTTCCGGCTTTGGTTTTTTCTTTAAGAAAATTAGGCAAGCAATAATAATCAGAATAATAATTCCAATTATAGCTAAGATTGGGAAATAATTTTCTGCCAGCCAGGAGTAATTAAATCGCTGAATATCGGCAATATCGGCAAACCCGGAGCGTGCATCTAAAATTTCATTAGTCATTAAAATGTTATTGTTGTAGGTTGATAAATATGCGTCATTGTTTTTTAACAACATATTTATTGACATTAATTATTTATCCCATAATAAGAAAGACGAGTTTTCATATATTCATGTTCCTTGAGAATTCCGTTATTTTTAGAACTTTTTAGGAACATGACTATGCGGAGCGAAGCGGAGCCATATACAAATATACTCCTGTTTATAATAATAAAAGCATCGCGAAGCGATGACTAAACAAGAAA
>JAVBQZ010000163.1:0-3917 GCA_031548505.1 Bdellovibrionota bacterium
ATTAAACACCACATATGTTTCACGTGAAACATATGCACCACAATATGTAGTTTTAATTCCTGTGAAACATTTTAAATATGAGAAATAGTCATTGTGAAACATATTAAAAAACCATAAAACCAGTAATTACAACTGGATTATCATAGTGATTAGTGCTATAATCAGATGGAAAACTTTTATTGAAGAAGAGAGAACGTTTTACATAACGAAAGGTGAAAACGAATGGGAAGAATTATAGCAATTGCAAACCAAAAAGGTGGTGTTGGAAAAACAACAACCTCCATTAATTTATCTGCCGCATTAGCAGATAAAGAAAAAAAAGTTTTAGTTATTGATGCAGATCCCCAAGGAAATACTACAAGTGGATTTGGTATTGATAAGAATGATTTAGAAAATACAATCTATGAATTAATTTTAGGGGAATGTTCCATACAGGAGTGTATTATAAAAGAAGTTCAGCCTAATGTTTCAATTATAGCATCCAATGTTAATCTTGCAGCAGCAGAAATAGAATTAATCGGCGTTGACAAAAAGGAGTACATATTAAAAAAAGAAGTTGATTGGATAAAGGATCAGTATGACTACATCATTATTGATTGCCCGCCTTCATTAAATATGCTGACTATAAATGCGATGACTACAGCTAATACGGTTTTGGTACCTATACAATGTGAGTATTATGCGCTGGAAGGTTTGAGCCAGTTGATCCACACTGTCAACCTGGTAAAAGAAAGATTGAATCCGGAATTGGATATGGAGGGTGTCGTATTCACAATGTTTGATTCCAGAACAAATTTATCATTACAGGTAGTTGAAAATGTAAAAAATCATTTAACTCAAAAGGTTTATAACACAGTGATTCCAAGAAATATCAGATTGGCAGAAGCACCCAGTTATGGAATGCCGATTAATGTATATGATCCCAAATCAGCAGGTGCAGAGGCATACATGTCATTAGCCGATGAAGTGATTAACAGAAAGGATATATAATTATGGCAGCAAGAGGATTAGGAAAAGGACTGGACGCATTAATTCCCAGCGCAATAGAAGCAAAACCTAAAAATGCAGCATCAAATAAAGCAGTTCAGGATAGAGAAGAAAAAAAACTGGAAGGTGAAGCGATTGTAAATATTACTAAAGTTGAGCCTAACCGAGAACAGCCCAGAAAGAACTTTGATGAGGATGCTTTGGAAGAATTGGCGGAATCTATCAAACAGTTTGGTTTGTTGCAGCCAATACTTGTACAGGATAGAAAAACTTATTATGAAATCATTGCCGGTGAGCGTAGATGGCGGGCGGCCAAAAAAGCAGGTTTAAAGGAAGTTCCGGTTATTATAAGAAACTATTCCGAGCAGGAAATTGTGGAAATTTCTTTGATTGAAAATATTCAAAGGGAAGACTTAAATCCTATTGAAGAAGCACAGGCATATAAACGTCTGCTTACAGAGTTTAATTTAAAGCAGGATGAGGTTGCCGAAAGAGTTTCCAAGAGCAGAACAGCTGTCACCAATTCCATGCGTCTTTTGAAGTTATGTGATGAAGTTCAGCAGATGATTATTAATGAAATGATTTCTACCGGACATGCCCGTGCTTTGATCTCTATAGAAGATCCGGAACAGCAATATACCCTTGCTCAGAAGATCTTTGACGAAAAATTAAATGTGCGAGATGTAGAAAAGTTAGTAAAAAATTTAAACAAACCAGAAAAGATTAAAAAGGTAATTCCTACAGATAAAAGTATGGAGGTTATCTATCAAGACTTGGAGGAAAAGCTTAAAAATTCATTGGGGACAAAAGTAACAATTGATTCTAAGGGAAATGGTGCTGGAAAAATCGAAGTTGAATTTTACAGCCATGAAGATCTTGAAAGATTGATGCAAATCATGAATAGCCCTAATTGATATTGTATTCATATAAACAGTATAAAATTATAGCTAAAGATTAAAGATCATGAATAGGCTTAAGGCCAACTTACTAAGGCCATAAAAGTTTAAGACCAACTTATATCAAAGGCCATAAAATAAAATAGTTTAAGACCAACTTATACCAAATTCATAAAAAGTTTAAGACCAACTTGTACCAAAGGCATAAATAGTTTAAGGCCAACTTGTACCAAAGGCCATAAAGCTAAGGCCAAATAACAAAGAGCATAAATAGTTTAAGACCAACGATAATAAGGCCATAAACAGTATAGTCTATTATAGTTAGATCATAAACAATTAAAATCAAATCTACAGAAACTGGATAAATAGTTTAACTACTTAAGATGGAGGTAATTGATGAACAGTTCCATTCTGAATAAAATGGGTTTAGGAAATTTTGATATTGGATATATTCTGATTGGTTTAATAGTTATTTTAATTATATTAATAGTATTGGTTATCATTCAAATAAATAAATTTTCTAAATTGAATAAAAAATATAATAAATTCATGCAGGGGAAAACAGCTAAATCATTAGAAACAGATATTATGGCTTTATATGAAGATAATAAATTTATTAAAACAGCCATTGATAAAAGTAAAAAGGATATTCGTATTCTTTATAATAATATGGAATCAGTATTTCAAAAAATGGGATTGGTTAAATATGATGCATTTAATCAAATGGGCGGTAAGTTAAGCTTCAGCCTTGCTTTATTAGATGAGAACAACAATGGTTTTATTTTAAATTCTGTACATAGTACGGAAGGATGCTATTCTTATACCAAAGAAATTACAGCCGGAGAAAGTGCAATACTATTAGGGGAAGAAGAAAAGCAAGCTTTGAATATTGCCATGAGGACAAATAACGATTAAGGGGATATGCGGAGTGAAACTATGTAAAGTTGAAAATCTGACCGAAGGTGACATATTAGCCAGAGCGGTTTATACCATGGATTATCAGATATTACTGTCGGAAGAAACCAAACTTTCCGGAGATTATATCGAAAAGTTAGAAAATCTGGGTATTACAGAAGTTTATATACATGATCAAAAATTTAAAGAAATTGAAGCAGTGGTTATCCTGAAACAGGATGTGGAAAAACTATTTAAAGAAAAAGTAAAAAACATTCTGGAAAAACATACTTATTCCAAAAACGAGGAGCTTCAAAAATTAAGCCAAACAGCTGACTGTATAATTTTTAATATTTTAGAAGAAGAAGAAGTGGTTGAAAAGATATATGATATAAAAGAGCGAAGCTCCGACATATACGAGCATTCAATCAGTACCTGTACTCTGGCCACTCTGGTTGCATTAAAATTACAGCTGCCTAAGGAGGTTGTTCATGACATAGGTGTTGCGTGCCTGCTGCATGATTTGGGCCTTCGTTATATGGCATATGATTTTACCGGGAAAGACCAGTCCAGAATGTCAGATATTGAGTTGGCTGAATACCGGAAGCATCCCGTTTATGGTTACTCTGCTTTAAAAGAAGAATCCTGGATTTCTAATTTAAGTAAAAATATTATCTTATATCATCATGAAAGAATGGACGGCTCCGGGTATCCTTTAAAGATGAAAAATCTTCCCATGGAGGCTAAGATTGTTGCGGTCTGTGACATTTTTGATGAAATGATATGCGGAATCTGCTGTGAACGGGTCAAGGTACATGAAGCGGTAGAATATTTAAAGGTTTTTAAAGGCAGTAAATTTGACGAGAAAGTTGTAGATGTCTTTTTAGAATTTACAGCTGTTTATCCGGTAGGAAGTCAGGTCCTGACCAATGGCGGTGAAATCGGAGTTGTAATTAAACAAAACCGGGAATTTCCCGACCGGCCGGTAATTCAGATTATAAAAGATAAAAATGGAAATAATCTTCTTAAGCCCAAAGAGATCAATTTAATCAAATTAAATACGGTTTTTATAGAAAAAGTATTAGAGTAAGTATTTGAGAGGAGCACTATTATGATAGACATTAAGTTTTTAAGAGAAAA
>JAVBQZ010000001.1:0-6916 GCA_031548505.1 Bdellovibrionota bacterium
ATATTCTCCACGCAAAATTTTACGTAACTGCGGATACATTTCAAATAATGCCTTAATATTTTCGTTGTTCTTATCTCCTTCGACAATGTTTTCGCGCCATAATCCGCATTTTTGCTGTACCTCTAATTGCCTTTTTTCTAGACGACTATCTCGCCTAGCTACTGCTGTTTTTGTTCCATTCAGTACTGCCATTACCCAAAACCAAATATCATCTGTAGTTGGACAAAGCTTCGTAAAAATTTCTTTTTTCGCCACATCACTATGTAATAAGTTTAGTTTTGCTGGTGGGAAAAGCGTTCCCCCACCTGTCGTCGCAAAATTTAAAATATCCGGTTTCTTTCCAAAATACAAAATTCGCCATAAGCGAAATAATCTCCATTGTTTATATTTTAACGGGAAACCACTTCCATCATATTTTACTCTGCGTACACGCATACCTGAAATAGCACGCGGATATTTACGATTAGATTTTAATAAAAATTCCATCATATAATTTGGATATAAAATATCATCGTCAATCGTAATAATTTTATCATTCGGAAAGTCACGCATCGCTGGAATTAATTTTTTAAATGAACGAATATCATCCTCTTCGAATCTTATTTCAAGTACACCGCTTTTTTCCATTTCTAATAATTCCCTACTTAACTGCCCCTCTAAATTAGGTTCTTTAAATTGCGGACGCGCCAAATATAATAATATTTTATCGGCCTTTAATTTTTGAACTAGAATTGATTGCAAGACCAAATGTAGGAGAGGAATTCTCTCTGGAAAACTTGTTAAACTAACGATTATTTGTGGAACGACCGGCACTTCACTATAACGCTCAAGCTTACGTTGCGCGAAATATCCACATTCTGCACCTTTAAATAGACTATGTATCTCCAGTTTATATTTTAAAACGGCGCGTAACCTTTTGTCTAAACCGCTTTCAGTTGGTTTATATTCAGAAAAGCCAGGCAAAGTTTTTTTATCGCGCCAATCATAAAAAAATTCTTCATAATAAATTTTTTTATTTTTTAGTTCGGCTACCGACTCTTTTACAATACGATGATCAATATGATTTCCCAAACCGGCCGGCACATAAATTATGTCGTCGTCATTTATTGCTTGCTGAATTGCATTTGTAATATCGGTAGACTCTGATATTATCTGCTCATCAAATAATTCTACTCTTTTAACTCCGCGATAAATTGCCTCAAGGAAACCTAAATTTTTTAGGTCTGCCTTTAAGACTTTACAAGCATGATAGTTTTCATAACGACGACGCAACATTTTAACTGCCTTTTTCGGCCGTTTTTTGGGCAGTCCGCTAAATATTGTTATAACTGTAACATTTTCACCACGCGCAGTTAGATCAGCAATTAAACCACCACAAGAACCAACAACATCATCAAAATGTGGAGAAAGAAATATATGCCGCATAGAACGATAAGAAAAAATTAAATTTATTTGACAATTTTTGAATTATAGGTGGTAAAATATTATAAGAATTTGCTAAAAACATTACCTAGTTTGTTCTCTCACACCTACAACTATTTTTATGACAACGCAATCAATACAATCAATTACAATTTATGCTGATGGCGGTGGTGGAAAAGATTCTACTACCGGCGCTGGATGTATTTTAAAAATAACTGAAAGCGGAATAGAACGATTTATAAAAATCGTTGCCTACCTTGGACAAGCTACCAATAATGAAGCTGAAATTTCGGCGACTTTAATTGGTCTCGCCTTTATCAATTCTTTAGACAACCTACAAAATATCCCTATCAAAGTTGTATCTGACAGCGAATATACCTTAAAAAGCGCAACAATTTATATTAAAAATTGGTTAAACAATAACTGGAAAACCGCAAATAGAGAGCCGGTGAAAAATCGTGGCCTCTGGGAAATATTTTTAAAACTAACCAAGAATTTTACTTTTGAAACCGAACATGTTCGTGGGCATACTGGGCATCTATTTAATGAAGCATGTGACAACGCAAGCACGTGGGCGCGAAATAATGGGGCGGAAATGTTAGATACTTCTGATGATAACGATGGACTTTTCCAAGATGAATTTGACGAAATCTTCAAAGACGCAAATGCATCAATAGCAAATACATATATTAAAAAAGTTACCATTCCTAAAAATCCTGCCGGCAATGATTGGACACTAATAGATCTACGAGAATTTATTATTCTGGCGAGAGAGGGAAATGTCAAAGATGCTGTAGATTTATTGAAAAGGCAGGTTAATAGTCATGTTCCTCCGTGTTAATCCGTGGATAAAAAAGGAGAGAATTGTCCACGGATTACACGGATTAAAACGGAGGGGATTGGGCTGGGAATGTACATTGTGAATTGTACATTATACACCGCTATCTCTTCTTCAGAACTAATTTAATATCCGTTCCTTCAAAACCAAATTTATCGCGCAGAGTATTTTTAATGCTACGTAAGTAGGAAAAATGAATACCTTTGGTAAAATTAAAAAATAACGCAAAACGTGGCGGACAAGTTGTTATTTGTGTACCAAAATAAAATTTTAATAGACGCCCACGATAGGCCGGTGCAGTTGCTCTTGTATGTGCAAATCTTAATACACGATTTAACTCTCCTGTAGGAATACGACGATTGCGCTGAATTGCAACATTACGCACTGCCTCCAAAACTTTAGAGCAACGACGTCCTGAAATCGCAGATGTAAAAACAATAGGTGCGTATTTTGCAAATTTGAATGCTTCACGAACTTTATCAGTATATTCTTTTACTGTTTTATAATCTTTTTCAACTAAATCCCACTTATTGATGCAAAGTACAACCGCAACACCATGCCCATGTGCAAGTCCCAAGATTTTAGTATCCTGTTCTTGCGGACCATCAACCGCATCAATTACCATAACCACAACATCTGCGTCCGAAAGCGAATTAAGTGCGCGAATTGTGCTATAACGTTCAACTTTATCTGATATTTTTGTTTTTTTACGAAGCCCTGCTGTGTCTACCAAAACATATTTTTGCCCATTGCGTTCAAATTCAATATCTAAACTGTCACGCGTTGTTCCGGCAATATCAGAAGTAATTGCCTGTTTATAACCAAGTAACGAATTAAATAAAGTTGATTTACCTACATTTGGTTTGCCAATGATTGCCACATTAATTTTTTCTAATTCCGGCAATTTCTCTACTTCATCTGCGTCAATCTCAGCATCTAGTGGAGTTTCATTCCTAAGTATTTTCCCTCCCCTTTTCACTTGTTGTAAGCGGTTTTGTTTCAAGTAAATTTGTTCGTCACCTACACTTTCATCTTCAAAAAATACTGGTGCGAAATCAAAATTGTCTTCTTCGAACTGCACTTCTTCAACTTCTTCCTCAAATTCATTTCCCAAATCTTCATCATCCTTTTCTTTAGGATGTTGTTTTAATAAATTATCAATTTCTAATTCCGTCTTATAGTTTTCGTCTTCTTTTCTACGCTTTTCTTCCTTTGTCTGCGCGATAATTTCAGAATAATTTGGCAAAGCCTGTAAAGCCTGTTCAGCTAAATCCTTTGTTGCACGCCCATAAAGCGCGCTGATATCGTGTAATTCGCCAATACCAATACTATAAAAATCCACAGCTTTTAGATTTTGTTCTGCGCCATCGCATTTATTTACTATATAATATACTTGCTTTTTATATTTACGAAGTAGCGCGACAATCTCTTCATCAGTAGGTTGTACGCCAGTATTTCCGTCAAACATACAAAATACAATATCCGCTTCGTCTATTGCCAATAATGTTTGCTCAACTACAAACTTTTGAAGTGTGTCAGTAGCATCAATTTCATAACCGCCAGTATCAATTAAATAAAAGGGAATCGAAAAACGCTCGATAAGTGCGTAATTTCTATCGCGCGTCACACCAGGCACATCTTCTACGATAGCTTTTTTCTTACCGACAAAATTATTAAATAAAGTTGATTTGCCAACATTAGGCCGACCGATAATTGCAATAACTGGAGTTTTCATAATTATAATATTTAATACAGTACACAATGTACAATTAACAGTGCACAATTCCTAACCCAACCCATTCAATACAGCAGGTTAAAGTAATAACCGCGAATTGCTAAATTATTTAATTTGATGGTGCAAGGCGATAAGTATAAATGCGCTATAGCAATTTCCTATGAAGAAGTACAAATTACACCACCACATATAACAGTCTCGCCGCAATAAAACACTGCAGACTGCCCTGGGGTTATTGAACGTTGTGGCTCTTTTAGTTTACAAATAATTTTTACAGATGATTTGAAAATATCGTCTGAAACATTTTGGGATACCTGATTATTCATCAATTCTCCAGAAATGATACTATTATTTTTAACTATTTTTATAATAGCGTGTTGTAGCTGTTGTGCCGAACGGACCTTAACTAAGACTTCTCGCTCAACATCGTGATTTTCCACCTTTTCTACATCTAATAAACTGGACGTGATATTTATAACTTCAAATGTATCTTGCAGCGCATCGCTTTCATATCCCAAAACTACTTCATTATTACATGCGTTTATATCAATAACATAAAGAGGACTATCAGCCGAAACAGCTAACCCTTTGCGTTGTCCAATTGTATAATGCCAAAATCCATTATGCTCACCTAGCACTTTGCCATTAATATCTATTATTTTCCCCTTCCTATCTTTCTCTTCAAGCAATTCTGAATAATCACCACTATAAAAATCCTGACTTTCTTTCTTTTCGCTGACAGGTAATTTTGCCGCACGCGCCACCTCTCGCACTTCCTGTTTGGTCATCGTACCAAGCGGGAAAATTAACTTAGCAAGTTGTTCTTGGGTTAAACGATAAATAAAATAGGATTGATCTTTTTTCTTATCTACCGCACATTGAATTGCATAACGTCCATTAACCTCTGTAATTTGTGCATAATGTCCAGTCGCAAATTTATCAAACTGCAATCCTTTCTTTTCGCTCTCACGCAACAAAGCACCAAATTTAATTAATCCATTACAGCGCACACATGGATTCGGCGTACGCCCTGCTAAGTATTCTTGTTTAAAATTATCTAAAACAATCCGTCTATATTCATCTCGGCAATCTATCTCATAAAATGGTAATCCGAGAAAAGCTGCTACATTACGCGCTTCTTCAATGCGTTTTGTTTCATCTCCACCTAAACAAGAATTAGCTTTGGGAGAAAGTTGTAAATCTGACCCCGACACCGCCATAGAAACACAAACAACATCGTGCCCCTGTTCTTTCAACAAAAATGCTGCCACAGCAGAATCAACTCCGCCACTAAGCCCAACTAATACTTTCATAATATATTATTTTTCAGAAAATTTATACAATGCATAATTCACACTGTACAATGCACAATTACCACGCCCAATCCCCTCCGTGTTAATCTGTGTAATCCGTGGACAATTAACTTTCTTTTTGTCCACGGATTACACAGATTAACACAGAATATACAATATATTGAAAAAATGCTTGCGAAACTTACAATGCCTTTACAGGAAAATTCAGGTAACAAGAGTATATTTATCTGATGGGGGGGGGTAATTGTGCACTGTAAATTGTACATTGTGAATTGTGTATTATCTAGATTTGCTTCCTCTCTCAACTGTTAGCACCCCATCAACATGTTCTATTTTGCGAATTAAATCTTCTGCCTGTGCAGTGTTCTCAAGATTAATTTTAAAAATGTGCAAAAACTTTCTATTGGGCATTTGATTCACTTTTGCAGACAAAATATTAATTCCTTTATCGGCAATACATTGTGTTAATTTAGCAAGTAGCCCAACCATATCATTAGTAACAATTCTAATGTACATACTACGCGACAATTTTAATTTTTCATCCCATTGGACATCAATTAAACGATGCGGATCAAAATCCACAATCTGTTCGCAAGATCTTTTGTGAATCGTAACACCACGTCCGCGTGTTACGAACCCCACAATTTCATCACCTGGCAATGGCTCACAGCATCGTGCAAATCTAAACACTACCCTATCCATTCCACTAATTTTAACACCTGTTACTTCAGTATTTTCCGATCTATTAATATTAGTAGAGACAGCGGTAGACAACGTTTCTGAGGATGGCTGTTGCAATTTTTCAGCCATACTACTGAAGGTTGAATCAGCTAATAATTTATCAAATATTTGTTGTGGTAAAATTTTACCATAACCAACATCAACTAATAAAGAATCAATATCATTATAACCGATTTTTTGCGCAACCTTTAAGAAATCATCTTGTTTTAAGATTTTTGCAAAACTAATTTTATATTTACGTCCTTCCTTTACCAATAACTCACGCCCAATCAGCAGCGATCTTTCAAATTCTTCAAGTTTTAAAACCTGACGTATTCTCTGGCGCGCTTTTCCGGAAGCAACCATTTGAAGCCAATCCCTACTAGGCTTCTGTGTAGGGGAGGTAATAATTTCAACCGTATCGCCAGTTTTCAATTTAAACGAAATCGGTACTTGTAACCCATTAACTCGCGCACCTTTACAATGTAAGCCGACCTCAGAGTGCACAAAAAATGCAAAATCAATTGGCGTTGAACCATTTGGCAATTCAACCAAGTCGCCTTTGGGTGAAAAAACATAGACATTATCTACAACCTTAAACAAAGTATCTTTTATTAAAGATATAAACGCAAGTGGGTCTTCCAATAATTGTTCACTTTCCAATAAATCTTTCAACCAATTAAAATCAATCGAGTTATGTGAAAGTTTTACTTTATTACTCCCACCAGTTTCTTTATAGAACCAATGCGCTGCAATACCTTTTTCAGCGACATCATCCATCTCCTTAGTCCTAATTTGAATTTCTATACGCCATCCTGAAGGGCCGATAACTGCTGTATGAAGTGATTGATAATTATTCGACTTCGGCATCGCAATATAATCCTTAAA
>JAVBQZ010000214.1:0-4469 GCA_031548505.1 Bdellovibrionota bacterium
AATTTTTTAATTAAAGGTGACGCAGCTTGTGCGGTCCTAAATTGATATCCTCCATTAACTTTATGAAGTGAAAATCCATTGACTTCATCTGAATACATCTTTTCTAATTCAAGCATTACTTCATCCAAATCATCTTCTTTAATTTTTAGAAATTCGCTAATTTGCGAAAGTTTTAGTGGAGTAAGTGAAACAAAAAGCAGCGAACTAATTGCGGCAAGTGGGGTTAGACTACATTCTTCATCTGACGTTTCATTTTCCCCTTCCGTTTCGTTAAATTGGTTTTCTAAATTTGATGGAAAATCAATAATCTTATTATCATCAGTACATTCAGGAACTTCGTTATTTAAAGTTGATATCTGTTCAATATTTACATCATTCATAATTTTATTTATTTGTTTTCATCCAATTAAATTTCAAATTCTTTAATTTCAGAATTAACTGGCGAACCCGGACGTGTTTTAACAATTCCCTCAGTAACTACAACTTATCATCACCATGCCAAAAAGGGTTCTAAGAAAAGTGAAAAACTCATGGAGTTTGAGTACGTATAAGCAATGTAGCATAGAGCATCTAACCTGTCCACTATTCAGTAATCTTTTCAATGATTCCACCACTACCACCACCAATTATACCTACTTCATCTTTACCATCACTGACATTAAAGATTACATATCTTGGTGCGCCAGTATCTTGTTTTGTAGTTTTCTTACCTTCCTTACTCACAATATTTTGTCCGGAGTTAACTTCCTCTAAAAGTAAGACTTTAGATACTTTGCCATCGTCTTCAACAATCGTAATTTTTTTATGTACTGTTTGCTTTAAAATTTCGTCTGTTAGATCAGCAAAAGTAAGTAGTTCAAAATTTTTAAGTAAATTAATAATTTCAAGCACTTTATTTTTTACATCAATAGTTGGAAATTTTCCTTTAATTTTTTCAGCTGAAAAAATTTCTTTTTCATTATTTTCAACCAATGAGACAATTTTGATTGACGCTATAGTATTTTCATCAAAAGCGCTAAATGGCATTTTATTTTTAAAATAATTAACATCGCCTACAATAAATGGTCTATAAATTTCACTCGCTATTTTATAAACAAATGGCGAAGTATCTAATTTTGCAAAATAAACTTTATTATAGTCTCTTTTATTTTTTCCAAATTCCGGATTCCAGAGCTCCAGTTCGTTATTATAGTTCGCAGCCAGGCTCTGCCCAAATAAAATATCCGGTAAAATAACTACCTCATTATTTTTATTACTTACTTTCAAAGTTATAGCTAAATCAGCTGGTTTAAGATTTAACATTTCAAGTGATGTCATACCTTTATCCAAAAACATTTGGGTAGAAAAATTTAACATTACATCAAGCGATTGTTCTATAACATTTTTGTCAGCTAAAAATTTTCCGGTATCACCAAAGACAAACCATTCACCATTTTTCTCACGCACAAATTGCAATGAATGATTCCTGATAGGACTAGACAATATTTCCGTTATTTCACCGATATTCAATGCAAAAGGAGTAGCGCTACGGGCTTGACCAACAACAATATCAAGGTCATTAAATAACCAACTATCAACTAAATATATGTTTTCATCACCTTTAAGGTGAAGGTAACGGTGACCGCTTAATAAATTTAAATCTCCAAATTCTAATGTGCGTTCTCGTTCATCTCCAATCGGAACTATTAGCTCTGGTTTATCCAAACCAAATACACTAAGTCCTCCTTCTTGTTCAGTTGGTTCAATAACTACTAGAATTTGTAAATTAACACTGGTATCCATTATTTTTTGCACTAATTCGCCATTAACAATTGCTCCTTCCGGGTCCATTAAAACCCATTTTGGCTGTAATGAATTATATAACCCATTTTGTTTTTTTACTTCAGGAATAGTTTCAAGAAACTTAGAAAGTATTTTTTGATTTTTAACATTAAATCTAGACGATTTATCTGTTATTTGCTCACGTTGAAGTTTAGTATTTTTTTCTATAGAGAAACGCTCTGTTTTATTTTTAAAGCTTAGAAAAAATACTTTTTCAGGTACAATATTAAGTGGATTATTTTCGGAAAGTTCAGTGTTGGATATTTTTCTTCTATCTAGAGCATAAGATTCAGTGAAATAAATATAACCTAAACAAAGAATGAGAATTGAAATGAGAATGAGAAATCTATGCTTTTTCATAGTCGGTAATTGTAATGCAAATACCGTAGTTATGACAAGATAAGAAAATAGTAGAATTTCTTTTTAATTGCAGAATTGCCTTATACGCGATACGGTTCCATCTTTAATATCTAAGATAATGGAACCATTTGCCTTATCCCAAACAGCACGAATTTCGCCTGGTGCAATTAACGATTCTTCTACTTCAGTCGGTTTACCAAATTTTGCAAGAAAATCATTGTATGAATTTCGTTCAGAAAATTCTTCAATACCTAATTTCATTTTGCACTCTTGATGAATTTCGGTAATCCAATTATCTATACCGTTATTTACATCATTATTTTGATGGACTGCTTTTTGATTCAGTCCTTTTGGATTATTATCTTCACTAGGAGTCGGTGTGACAATTTCTTCTTTATCCAACTGTCTTTGAATACCTTCAAACATTCTGTTTAATTGCTTTGATTCCGGATATTCAGAATTAAGATTGTTAGTCATATTTGAAACAGCTTGTATTTCAGTTACAATTTTATTTTGTGCACCAGAATTGTGGATATCAAAAAAGGTGTTATTCAATAAATATATAGAGGCAAATACTCCAATAGCTATAAAACAAAAGAGAATTACCGCTACCCATACCATCGTCATTTGTTTTGATTCAACAAGTGCTGTGACTACCAAATTATCAATTTCTTCTTTTTGTTCCTTTATGATGTTTTCTGTATTTGTTTGGTCATCCTTCACCTGTTTTTTTTCAATCTGTTCAAAATTAAGTAAACTATTAAAACAATTCTGATTCTTCTGTGCAAAATCACAATTATTATTGGACGCATTAGGTCCATATCTATTTTCTAAATCTTCTTTGTTTTCGTTGTCCATAAAATGTTTGGAGTTAAATTCGAGCAATAGAGGAAGTATCAGCTTCTCGGATTATCGGACAATCAGTTGATTTAGTTTAAAAATTAGCCAATACTGAAAAAAAAGACATTCTATCTCTTTTAGAATGTGGAGATAAAACTCTAACTTACTTTGTTTGTTAGATTTTTTATCTAAACAATTTGTCATCTCGTGGCACAGGCCTACTCTTTCAGTATAGACTATTTAGGTAAAGTTCGTGGAAATTGCTTGATAAAGCGTAGATCGCTATCATCCAAATAGCGTAAAAGAGGCACTTGATATCTGGTCATTGCTAAACGGCTTAAACCTAAACCAAATGCAAAGCCTTGCCATTCATTTGGGTTAAGTCCAGCACAATTAAATAATTCTGGATGCACTAAACCGCATGGTAATAATTCAACCCAGCGATCTGAATACCAAATATCCAATTCAAACCCCGGTTCAACAAACGGAAAGAAACCAGGACGCAAACGAATTTTTTGTTCTGTACCATAAATTTCTTTCAGTAATGTTTTCATAAAATACAATAAATGCCCTACTGTAACATTTTTATCTACGAGCATTCCTTCCATTTGATAAAAAGTATGACTGTGAAATGCATCAATTCGTTCGCAACGAAAACAACGTCCCGCACAAACAATTCTAAATGGCGGTTTCATTTTTTCCAAAAATCTCGCCTGAACAGCAGAAGTTTGTGTACGCATTACATTTCCACTGTTCGTATATAATGTATCCTGCATATCGCGTGCTGGGTGCGTTAACGGCATATTTAAGGCTTGAAAATCATAATAATCTGTTTCAACTTCCGGACCATCTGCAATCGTAAATCCCATTGAAGAAAATATTTTTTCTAGTTCTTTTGAGGTTGCGGTAATTGGATGTGGTGAACCGTTTTCAGCAGGCGTAATATACGAACGGACGGGTAGTGAAATATCGATTTTTTCTGACGCATAGCGCTTTTCGCTTTCTTGCGTTTTTAATATTATTAAACGCTTTTCAAAAGCATCGATAATTTTCTCTTTAACAATATTTATTTTAGCACCAAAAATTTTCTTTTGATCTGCATCTAATGAGCCTAGCTCTTTCATTAAAGCCGTAAAACTTCCTTTTTTCCCAAGATACACTACTCTTAAATTTTCTAATTCGGCCGTGTTATTCGTTTTTGATATTTCTGCGAGTGCAGAGTCTTGAATTTTGGAAATGGATGATTCGTTCATCATAACTTAGAATATGCTAGACAATTTATAAAGTATCTAGCCACATAACAAAAAGCTAGTTTTAGGGCAAGAATTACAATTATTTCAATTCAAACAAAATATTAATTTCAGTTCCAATACTTGGCACACTCTTGATATCTAATTTACCACCATTCTTTTTTACTAATGCCTGCACCATAGAAAGCCCAAGCCCTT
>JAVBQZ010000045.1:0-3881 GCA_031548505.1 Bdellovibrionota bacterium
ATGATAATTTTTATTTTTTACATTAAGCCAACTTTCAAAAGACGGCGTCGCTGAGCCAAGCACAATTGGACAATCACAAAATTTTGCCTTCATTACAGCAACATCGCGCCCATGATAATAAACACTGCTATTCTGTTTATACGATGCATCATGTTCTTCATCTACTATGATCAACCCTAAATTTTCAAACGGTGCAAAAATCGCTGAACGCACGCCAATTGCGACCTGAATCTTACCATCTAAAATCCCTTGCCATGTCTCCCAACGCAAAGCTGTTCCAACTTTACTATGTAAAACAGCAATCGGCATATTTAAACGCGATTTAAAATTATCTAATAATTGTGGTGTAAGTGCAATTTCCGGCACAATTACTAATGCTGACTTTCCAAGTGCGACTGTTTTTAAGATAGCGTTGATATAAACCTCCGTTTTACCACTTCCCGTAACGCCAAATAATAAACTTGAACTAAATTTTCTTGTATTAATTTTTTGCTCTAAAAATTCTAATGCATTTTTTTGATGCGCACTTAATGAATTCAATTCGCTTGATGTAAATGCTATGTCTTGTCGCCTTTCAATTTCTTGCACGATATCCAGGACCTGCTCAACTTGTATCAAGCCCTTTTCAACTAGCATGGAAAGCATTTGACTTGACACCGGTAATAATTGTTCTTCATCAAATAATTTCTGTAAAATATCTGCTTGTTTTGGCGAACGGCGTTTAAATTTTTCAAAATTTATAGTATCATTTACAAACGTCCTTCCATCATCAGTTAAAAATATTTTTTTCTGCAAGCGTAATGCCTGTTGTTTGGGAATTGCATTATCAATTATCTCAGCCAATGGTACGCCGTAATATTCTGACATCCACTTATAAAGCGAAAAATCAATACTAGACATTACCTTTTTACAATTTTGAATTTCTTTTAATTTAATTTCCGAATTTTCTTTTTTGCTTATTTTTTTAAGTTCAGCCAAACGCTTCTGAGCTTCAGCTTCACTTAATAAATTAACAATCCAACCTGTCGCCCAGCGATTACCAACTTGCACTCGTGCCTCATCACCAAATCGCGCTTCCAAACCATTAAGCGAATAGTAAAGTGATGTCGGCAAACCAGGAATTATTATTTCAGCAATTACTTTTGACATAAAGGCAAACAAGAGTTACAAATAATCTTGTAAAAATAACTTCTATTTAATAGACGGACATAGTCAGTCTTCTTGATTTTTCCAGTACCTTAATTTTATTTTTGAGTGACAATTGTGCTAATCATCACGTAATGCACAATTACAATGTACAATGAACAATTCCCAACCATCTCTTTAATACAACAAATTGGAAGAGAAATCGTACATTGTGAATTGTTAATTGTACATTGTTAATTTATTTACCCGCTATGTTTTGGAACTCACCCACTCACTACGTTGGCATTGACATTGGCTCTTCTGCTATAAAAATCGCTTGTTTAAAGAAGGATAACAATAATATCTTGCTTAATTCAAGTATTATAGAAACGCAATCTGACCCTACTTCCAAAAATCCCCTACTTACAAATACAACTGAAATCACAAAAAAAATCTCAGCTCTACTCAAACAACATAAAATTAAACCAAAAAAAATTGGCTTAGCAATTCCTGAACACCTCGTATTTACTAAAAAAATTTATATTCCACTCACTGTTTCCAAACATAAATTACTTAATAGCGTAGCGGAATTGGCAACTACTTGCATCCCGTATCAACTAGACGAAGTTTCATATGATTATCAAGTACTGGGAGTGACTGAAGACCTACAAATAGAAATTCTCGTCGCCGCTGCAAAAAGCGAAGTAATCGACAACTACATTATGGCGTTCAAAAAAGCAGGTCTTAATATAAATCTAATTGAACTAAGTTGTTTTGCTTTAACAAACGCCTTCACATTCAACTATACATCTACCAAACAACAATTTATCATTCTTGTAAATATTGGCGCACATAATAGCGAAATTGTTGCTTTACAAAATGGTAAGTTCATCTGCTCTACTGAAATAAATTTGGGAACCTCACTTTATATCGAAGCAATTGCCGATATCTTCCAAATTATAATTAAAGAAGCAGAGCTGGTCTTTACTGGCGAAGTAGAAAATCGTTACGATGAAATTCTTTATCAACAGACAATAAACAATACGACAGAACATCTAGCAACTTCAATAATTGAAAAAATAAAAAAATATATTAATCCATACAAACTTGAAGATGTAGATTCCATATATGTAACAGGCGGTGGAGTTAAAGTGAATGGGCTTTTGCGTTCATTTATGAATAATTCCAATTTACCTTGTTTACATTTATATGCATTGAAAAAGATTTTTGATTTACATGGTAAACCAATAACATCTGAAGTAGGTTTATCAATTTCGCCACATATTAGCGTTGCCACTGGAACGGCATTGCATCTCGCAATGCAACATGGGAAAAATACTCTTATTAAAAGATAATTCACTATATTGCTATGTTACAGCTGAATCTTTTGGAAACAGAACGTAGAAAACTGGAATTTAAATATTCGCAGCTTACGCGTCCAACATTAATAATCATTGGCACGGTAATTATTATCTTTCTAATTTATCTCTTTCTACAGAATAGAAATACTGTGTTGCAAAGACAAATAGATTCACTAGATTGGACAAAAGAAAAAGCAAACAATTATTCATACGAAACCAACCTTAAAATCAACCAAAAAAAGAACGATACTAATAAAGAAAACCTAACTTATATCTCAGAGTTAAAGCTAACACGTCCTAATGCCTTACTCATTTTGAAAGTTATTCATAATAATATCCCTGACTCTGTTTGGATTGAAAATGTCACCGCGAATACTAATAGTGCATCAATAACTGGCGGCGGATTTAATTCACAGGATATTTTTGAATTCAGTAACAAACTTCAAAAAAACAAAGAAATCAAAAAGTCAGAAGTTATCTCAATCAACGATGAGAAAGTGCAAATTAAAGGGCACAATACCGTGAGTTATTTACTCAAAATTCAATTGAATGAATAATAAAAAAAAATCACCATTAGCCATCAAAGCACAGAAAATTTTCTCTGCGCTAACCAAAGGATATCCTGACATCCAATGCCCATTAAGTCATTCAAATCCATTTGAATTATTAGTCGCCACAGTTTTGTCGGCACAATGCACTGACAGACGCGTAAACGAAGTAACAAAAATATTATTTAAAAAATTAAAGACAATTCAAGATTATACTGCTTGTCCACAAGCGAAACTAGAAGGCCTAATACACTCCACAGGCTTCTTTCGCCAAAAAGCGGCAAACATAAAAAAAACGGCAGAAATACTTCTTCACAATTATAATGGAATTGTTCCAAACGACATGGACGAATTAGTAAAATTACCAGGTGTTGGCAGGAAAACTGCCAATGTAATTTTAGGACATGCTTTTGGAGTTCCGGGATTCCCAGTCGATACGCATGTTAAACGTCTAACAAATAAAATAGGATTAACAACTCAAGACGATCCGGGAAAAATAGAAGCAGAATTATGTTCTTTCATTCCAAAAAAAAATTGGACAAAATATAGCTTGGCTTTAATTATGCATGGGCGTGCTGTTTGTAACGCCCGCAAACCAAAATGCAACCAATGCTGTATTACAAAATGCTGCGATTACTACGAGGGCACTCATGTTCTTTGAGTTTTCCTGATTCTTTATCACTTTTAGTGGCACAAGTGTGTGGAGCAAAAATAACCCCTGTTTCTCTTCCGTGCTAATCCGTGTAATCCGTGGATAGAAAAATGAATTAATTGTCCACGGATTACACGGATTAGCACGGAATATACTCATGCTTCATGAGTATATTCCCCTTTCCTTAGAGCCCTT
>JAVBQZ010000044.1:0-3517 GCA_031548505.1 Bdellovibrionota bacterium
GCCCTAAATGGCTAATGTGGCAAGATATACGGGAAATCAAAAAACAATACGACCTACTTTAGTTTAACAAAAAAATGTTTATAAAAACTATAAATGCCTTCTTGAAAAACCCGAATGACAATGTACAATTCACAATTTACAATGCACAATTGCCCTCCCCACAACATCAATTAAGTAATTCACAATTATAGTTTTTTTCTAACTTATCATACTGAGGGTGGGGATGGGAATTGTACATTGTAAATTGTAAATTGTGCATTACATATACTTCGCGCAATTGTTATTCAAAAGTAAAATTAAGATAATGAAAAATCAAGGAACCTTACTATAGATTCTATAATAAACTGCTGGCACCAAAATAAGTGTAGCTAGAAGCGATGTCGCAACTCCAAAGATTATAACTATTGCTAGCGGTCGTTGGACTTCTGCGCCTACACTAGTAGCAATCGCCATTGGTATAAAACCAAGTATATCAGTTGCACCGGTCATAAGGACTGCTCGCAAACGTAATACAGAACCGTTTATAACTTTCTCCTTCAATAATCCTGACGCCGTATTAAATCCGTTAACAAGAATTATGCTACTAACAACGGTAATACCTACTAACGCGATAAATCCGACTGCTGCAGAGATAGAAAGTGGCAAACCTACAATATACAAGCCCATTATTCCACCGCAAAGCGCGAAAGGTATGCCAATAAATACAAGGCAAGCTTGAAGCGCATTCCCGAACGCCATGTAAATCATAAAAAATACTATTATGAGTGTTAAAGGAACTAGAATAAGCAAACGCAAATTAGCTTCTTTTAAATTTTTAAATTGCCCACCCCATTCTATAAAATATCCTTCAGGCACTATCGCAACATTTTCTGCAACCGCTGCTTGTGCACGTTTTACAAAAGTATTTGTATCCATTCCACGAATATTCGCCATAATCGTAGCACGTCGATATCCATTGTCACGATTTATTGATGCAGATGTATGTTTGAATTCCATACCAGCTATAGAAGATAAAGGAACTGTGGTGTCGCTAAATATTGGTATCGGTAGTTTTTTTATCACCTCCAAATCAGTGCGATGTTCATCCGAAAGACGTACCAATATTGGAAAACGCCTATCATTATCAAAAAAATATCCGACTTCCCTACCGGATAAAGATAAGGATACCTGCTCTAAAACTGCAGACTTGTTTATCCCGTATCTTTGTAGTTCTTGCATATTAGGTTCTATTGTAAAAACAGGAAAATTACTTGTGCGGTCGAGCTCAACATCAGATTCTTTTGATAACGGTTTAACTATTTCTTCTATCTTTTCACCAATTATCTGTAGTTTATTTAAATCAGATCCGAAAATTTTTATGGTTAAATCTGCGCGCGCGCCTTCTAATAATTCATTGAAAAGCATCTGTATCGGCTGGCTTGCAAGATAAGTTATACCAGGTAAATCATTCTTCAAACGCGTAAGCATCTTTTCAGTAAGTTCATCAAAATCCACACCATGTCCAAAATCTTTTAAAAGAATATATGTATCTGCAACATTTACTCCCATAACGTGATTGGCGACTTCAGCCGTACCTATACGCGAAAAAACGCGCTCTACTTCCGGAAATTCCAACATTATTTTTTCTGCTTTTTGCGTCATATCCTCACTCATCGTAAGTGAAGCATTTTGTGGCATGATAAGATGAAAGGCGAGAGTCCCTTCTTTCAATTGTGGCATGAATTCCGCGCCAAGTCGCGTAAACATAGCAATACTGATGGCAACAATTACAACAGATACAAAAATTACTTTTCCGGATTGATTTATAACCAAATTAACTAATTTAATATATTTTGCTTCCAAGAAAAGCATTATTACGGATTCTTTTGTATTAAAGTTACGTCGTAATAATAAGGCGACCAACGCAGGAGCAACAGTGAACGACAAAATGAGAGCACCAAGTAATGCAATTATAAAAGTTGCCGCCATCGGCTGAAATGTTTTGGCTTCAATTCCGACAAAAGCAAATATGGGTAAGAATACAATTAAAACAATAAATTGCCCGAAACCAGCTACTCGTCGGATTTCTGTAGCTGCTTCTATAACGATTTCATCAGGATCGCCGTTTTTACCTGCCAATTTTCGCATACAATGGTCCACAACTATAACCACCGCATCAATTATAATTCCAAAATCTAATGCGCCTAGCGACATTAAATTTCCACTTATTCCAAACGATCTCATTCCTATAATCGTAATTATAAGAGCAAGCGGAATAGTGAATGCAGTTATAAGTGCAGCACGAACATTGCCGATTAATAAAAACAAGATGACGATAACTAAAATACAACCGAATGTTATATTTTTCCAGACCGTATCTATTGTCGCATTCACCAAATCACTTCGACTATATACTGGAATTATTTTAATATTAGACGGTAAATCACGCGATATTTCAGCGATACGTTTTTCAGCAAGTTCTGCAACTATACGTGAATTTTCACCTGTCATCATAAGAATCGTACCGACAACTGCCTCGCGCCCATTATAAGTAGCAGAACCATAACGAAATTCTTTGCCTTCAACTACGTCCGCAACATCACCTATTTTAACGACATCAAAGTTCGCCATTTTTTTTATTGGCAATGACAAAACATCTTCAGGCGTTTTTAAAAAACCAATAGCTTGTACTGCGAATTGCTCTGCTTCCTGCTCTATGTATCCACCACCGATATTCTGCATAGCACCTTTCACTGCATTTTCGATATCAACGAACGACATCCCATATTTGGCAAGTTTCAATGGATTGGGAACAATATGCATTTGCCGTTCAAAACCACCGATCGTATTAATTTCTGCAACGCCTTTTAAGCCTGCTAAACGTGGCTTTATTAGCCACTCTTGAATCGTACGAAGTTCTACTAATTGTTTGAACCTTGCTTCTTGTTTATCTGCTATTTCCTTAAATTCGACGACATATTGAAACACCTCACCAAGCCCGGTGCTAATCGGGCCAAGACGTGGTGTTACACCTTCAGGAATACTGTCACGAGCATCCTGCAAACGTTCAGCGACCATTTGGCGAGCACGATAAATATCAACATCATCTCTAAAAATAACAGTTATCTGGGATAGTCCCAAACGTGAATGCGAACGAATTTCTGTTGTACCGGAAATCCCACGTAAAGATAATTCCAATGGTGCGGTTATCATCTTTTCAATTTCTTCGGCCGTCCAACCCGTAGCAGTTGTGTTAACTTGAACTTGATTATTCGTTATATCAGGTACAGCATCTATAGGAAGTTGTACGAAACTATATATGCCATAAAAAATTGTTAGGAAGGTAAAGAAAAATACAATTGCTTTGTTCTTTACTGAAAATCTTATTATTTTTTTTATCATTTTATATTTATCTTCAATTCAAGTAATTCAAAGCTTATAATTTACAATTACTTATTCCTCTAATTCTAAGTGTATGGTAAAACCTAAAATTGTGCATTGTGCATTGTGCATTGTGCATTGTGCATTGTGCATTGTG
>JAVBQZ010000195.1:0-7506 GCA_031548505.1 Bdellovibrionota bacterium
AATAGATAAAAATGAAAAAATTTCCTGTATAAAAGTAGATGCTGAATGGGGAGATTTTGACATCTTAAAGGGAGCAAAACGTATTTTAACTGAATCAAAACCTCTGGTAATTTTTGAATTTGGCGGAGATAGTGCAGCTGAATTGTACAATTATTCAAACGAAGAATTTTTTCAATTTTTTGAAAAAATCAAATACAATTTATATAGGTTCACCGGCGATAGATTTACTGGTTATGACGAAAGACAAATTTATTGGGAACTGTGGGCGGTTCCTAAGAATTCGCAATATGAATATTATTTTAAGAGAAATATATCTTATTTCGCTGATATTTGGATAAAAGATAAATAAGAAACTTATCTGATTGCATTCGCTTCAGATAACTTAGTTGCAAACGACTTTATATCATCTTGTTCAGACAAATAATACTCAAAAAACTTGGCTGAGAATCCAGCTTCTTCAAGCATTACTAGTAATCTTCCCGCTGCCTCAATTAATTCTTTCTTTTGCTCTGCAGAGATATTATACTTTGTTCTACAATCACGTGATATATTTAGGTGAGTAATGCCTAGTTTTTTCATTATTTCTAATAGGGCTACGTAATCTTCATGGCTATCATTTACACCTGGGAAAATGATATATTTTAGCACAATTTGCCCAGCTCGTAAGCTGTTCTTAGAATAATTTAAAAGATTATCAATCACCTTATCAAAATTATTGAACCCTTTTACTTTCTTCCATGTTTTCGATGTTCCTGCATCAATAGAAAGATTAATACTTGAACGTGTGTTGGCGGCAAGATTCGCTGCAACTTTTTCATCATATTTGAAGCAATTTGTATAAAACATAACTTCATGGTTTTTTACAATATCTAGAATCCGATCCTTAAAAGGATGTATTGTAATTTCACCACTTGAAACCTGCCAACTAGTATCGGGAGTTATTAAATCAATTTTTTGCGCATATTCTATTGCATCAAAAATCTTTTCGTAGCCTTCTTTGACGTATGCTTTATCCATATCTATTCTTGGTACAAAACAATAAAAGCATTTACATTGACATGGCGCAGGGTACATCGATAAATTCACGAAATGAATTGTATCGTCACTTTTCCAATCTCCTAATTTGTAATATATGCATTTTTCACAGCCTTTTGTAAGAATACGCTCTTTGGTTGATGATTTAAATTCTTTTATAGTCTCATTACGCATTTTGATGAAATTCTCAATCGTACTCTCACCAGTCTCACCAAGGGAAGCAAATGGTATATCCGCAAGATACTCACAACAAACAGTAAAAAAATTTTTTCTATTCATATGATCATTAAAGATCATATGCATTTCATTTATTGCCTTACATCCGTAATACATACTTTCCGCTCCTATTTGGTTACTTATATAATAAAGTGATTTTCCCGTCTTTTCTATTATAAAATTGCCTCTCTAAACTAATTCGCATAATTTTCAAAATCTTTCGCTACTCTCCGCATATCTTAAAATTGTTCAATCCATTATACACGGTATCAGTTATATCGCTCACATCAAATTTTCTTTTAGACTCTTGAGATTTATTATGTGCAAACATTTGTTCAGCTCTTGCTATTATTTTTGAGTTAAATTCATCTAATTCTCGCTTCATTTCCGACAGCTCATGACTTCTCTTACGCGATTCATTTAGCACATCTAAAATAGCTTGTTCTTGTTTAGTAATTATAAAAGAAAAATCTTTTTTTCTATTTAATAATGGTAATTTGTTAAATATTGAGAACTTATGTCTAAGCCTACTTAGCCTATTCAGAGGCAAAATTTGATTATTTATTGTCTCTGGAGATGAATTAAAATCATTACAAAGTTGCGCAAACTTTTCATAATGTAAATCACTTTTTATTATCTTTCTTGCTAAGCCTAATAATAATTTTCTCCCAGCTATATCAGTTTGCTTAAACTCATGGAAAATCACATAAATAAAATTATCTAACAAATCATTCAAAATTTTATCAGCTATTTTTGGCTCACGGTTTAATACAGTTTTCTCGATCTCCAAATAGGCATTAAGTATTGAATCAGGATATTTTCCACGATAACTTGAAATAGAATTTTCATGCCCAACCCTGAAAAATGCAAATTGTTTCTCAACTGCAGCAATTCGTTGTGCAAAAATCAAAGTAATAATTGAAAAGTAAGCATCATTACAAGCAGGCAAATTCTGAAATTCAAAATTCTGCTTTAGGATGAAGTCTTTACGATATAATTTATTCCCCACGGACGTAGTTGTTATTTTGAATAATTCTGCCTCTATTAAGGAGTAAGAAAATACTTCTTGTCCTATTACATCTCTTAAATTTAAATAATCCCGATTTCCTTTTGGCATCTCAGAATCATGATTATTAAATATTGTAGCACCACAAATAACAACATCTGCTTCTTTTTCTTCCGCAGTATTGTACATTTCAGAAAACATTGTCGGATAAAATAAATCATCGCTATCCAAAAAGAAAAGATACTTACCCTTTGCGGCTTTTAAGCCTGCGTTACGTGCAGAGGCTGCTCCTGAGTGCTCCGGTTGCCTAACAATAACAAAACGATTATCTTGGGCTTTAAACTTTAGCAAAACTTTAAGCGAAGCATCTTGTGAATCATCATCTACACATATAACTTCAAAGTTATTAAAAGTTTGATTACGAATTGAATCCAAACATTCTCTTAAATACTTTTCTGAATTGTGAATTGGAATAATTACGGAAATTTTTGGACACTCTTCTAAATCTTCCTTATCATATTTTACATTCCCTTTAGTAGTTCTACAAATTCCATCGTTTAATATAAGGCGTAGGTGATTTTCAGTACTTGAAGACATTCCTGAAACAAGACAACCTAGCTCATTAAGTATAGCGGAATATGGGGAAATTTTTAAATAATTGAAATATAGAAATGCTAAACGGTGATTACAGTTTTTTTCTGGCAACCAAGCCTTGCCAGAGCCATTATAATGGATAAGCACAGGTAATATATCTTTTGCAGACCACGAATATTCTGATGTATAATTCCATTTTGAGCTTAATGATTTGCATCGTCCACCTAATACATTACTTATTACTTCATGAGCTGACAGTGTATGTATAGATAATGCCTTAAACATTTCTTGAAATGTAGCTTTATCTTTCTTATCATCTCTAATTGCTTTTAAATTAAATAGAATAACTCCAGCATTAAGAACATTAGATGATTTGTCATTAACAGCGGCCAAATAATGATTTTTAATATCCGTTTCCCAAAGTTCTTTTAATGGGCCATTACAAATTATATCGGAATCAAGGTATATACATTTATCTAAATCAGTTGCTATTTTTGGAATTAAGAGGCGATAATACGACAATTCAGAAGAATTTCCAAGAGCTCTAAACAAAGATAATGCTTCTTTTTCCTGTTTTGATATAATAGTAAATTTAAGACAGAAATTTTTGTATTGTTGAGCCAACATTTCAAACATTCGTTGTCCCGCAGCATCAAAACTATCCGTCAATACTCTAAAGTCAAAATTAGAGTCTCTATTATTTTCTAAAATTGAAACTAGCAAAACGCATAAATGCTGATAATAGGCAGTATTTGCAGCAAAAAGTATTGGGATATACGGTAATGGTTTAAGCTTCTCAAGTTTTAAAATCTTTTTGTTTTTCTTTTTATCTTTCTTATTTTTATTTCGTTTTGAACTCAAATCATTTACTACTCGTTTCTTTATCAAAACCTCTTTCCTCGGTTTAGCAATATTATCTACATCACTTAGCACATCAAGATATTGTCGTGAAAATGCAGAAGCGCTACTTGCGACTTCTAAAAGATGATTTTTGCATATAGCATCTTGTTCTCTAATTTGTTGTAAAATTCTTTCCTGCTCACGTTCATGCCATGCTGTTTCGCTTAATAAATTATTAAATTCTGACACCTGATTAATTAGATCTTGATGTTTGTTACGCCGTTTGAATTTTAATCCAAAAAAACAAAAAGAATCGTTGCCATTATCAAATGATATAACTTTTCCTAGACGCTCACCCCAAATCATTTTTTTAAATTGAGCAGAATAATACTCCCATATAATTTTTCTAGAAAGTTCAGGATAAATATTAAATAAATTTTTAAAAACAATATTGTTAGCAGATTGAATGTTTTCAAGTGATAAAGACATGCCAGCATCATTTATGTAAGGCACGATTTGTGATTTGAATGTAAAGTCATCGCAATGTTTTATTCGTATTCCGTTCAATACGGCCATCGTCCAAAACCATACACAACTTTGAAACGGTGCTATATTAAAAAATAATTCTACATTAGTAAGCTGATTATGAAATGTTGAGAAAATTTTAGGTGGATAAAGTACACCGCCAACGCCAAGTGGAATATTTAAAAATGATGGTTTGCTGAAGTATTTACCTACCTCAAAATCTTGATAATTGCGCATTTTAAATGAGTCAAAATCTATCCTGCGCACAGCCGATGCAATAATCTCATCTGGGTAATTACAATGTGTTTGATATAATCGCTCTAATACTTCTGTATCATACAAATTATCATCATCAAATGTGACAATTGTACTATGTGGAAATTCCGTAAGTGCAGGAATTAATTTCTTGTAACTTTTTAAATCATCGCACCAAGAAATTGACAATCCTACATCGCATAAACATAATAGATCAGTTGGTAGATCTTCAAAACCATGTGGAAATTGCGATTTTGCGAGATATAAAACAATTCTATCTGCTTTTAAGGTTTGTTTTAATAGTGTTTCAATAGTTCTTCCCACCAAAGAAATACGCGCAGGATAACTAGTTAAACAAACGACAAGACCAGGACATTCATTAGTAAGATGTTGCCGTGCTTTATTACTGAAAGAAGTTAGATGTTTAAAAAGTCCATCAACATCTCCACATTCTAAAAACCCGCTAGTATCATAAACGTATTGTTGCGGTTCAGGATATTGCCTCTTTTTAAAACAATCTATGCTACATTGAACAACCCGTTTCTTCAGTCTAATTTTATGATTACGGTGTATAACATTAAATAAAAGATAATGAAGGTTGGCAAAATAATGCGCGCAATATATTTCTTTACTTATTAGCTTAACATTAGCATTTAAAATTTCCGCCCGCATTTCACAAGATATGCACTTAGAAATTATCTGCTTATCACTTAGTGCGGTTGCATCAAGCGACACTTCACGGCGAATATAGTGGTAAAACGATTCCTCCTCTGCCCATTCTATTTTTGATGCTAAAACTACTGCCTTACATATAAAAACCGAATCTTCTGCCGTAATCAGGTGAGGTGGAAAAATTATTTTATTTTTTCGTAAAAAACTACGTTTATAAATTGCAGACCAAAATGACAAACAAATTGGTTGGTGCCAGGCAATAATCGTTCGTAAGCAGCATCTTGCTCGATGGTACCGTCAAGATTCAAACATTGAACGCGCCCTTTAGTAATGTCTGCGTCAGTGTTTTTTGCTATTTGATATAAATTTTCAAAAAAATCCGAGTCTACATAATCATCCGGATCGCAAAAACCAATATATTCGCCAGTAGCGATATCTAATCCGCTATTTCTAGCAGCTGCAACACCTCCATTTTTTTTATGAATAACTTTTATTCTTTTGTCATTTGCAGCATATTCATCTGCTAGTTTACCACTGTTATCAGGTGAACCATCATCAACTAGGATTATTTCGATGTTTTTTAATGTCTGTCCGACTAGCGATTTAACACAACGAGGTACATATTCCTCCACATTCCACATTGGAACAATAACAGAGATAGCAGGTACAGCAGGATACTTCGTTTTCATTATAATTATGAATGAGGAGGACAATAATAAGAACTACTACCGGCTTGAGCGCAATATGAATGGCAGTTAAGCCCAAGAGTACTAAGAAAACTAGTACATATATATTTTGTAGTAAATGTACAGTCCGAAACATAAGTTGTGGAATACTCATACCATGTCCCATCACAAATTATTGTAGATGAAGAACTACTATCAGAACTTTTAGAACTACTTGAAGATGGGCAAATACTATCACAATAGTCAGGTTCGCCACAAATTCCAGGACAGCAACAGATCTCATCTCCAATACATATGTCTCCGCCACATTCTCCACCTTCTTCTCCTTCTTTTGAGGTAGATGAATCACTATCTAAACTCGAACTATCACTTGATAAATCTGAAGATATTGAACTACTACCATCGTCAGAACTTAGCGATAACGAGGAAGATGAATCAGTATCTGAACTTGAGCTAGAGCCATCGCTAGAACTTGGCGATAATGAAGAAATTATCGAAGATATGAAAGAAGATGAAGAACTACTAGACAGTTCTGGTGGGCAACGCAACCCGGCGCAAGCTAAAGGGCAAGGAGGCAATGACGACCTTGATGAAAGTGTGACCCTACAATCAACATCACAGGGGAGAAATTTTCCACCTCCACAATCCTTCACGCAGGTAGGGCATTCCTCATCGCAACCAACAGATAAACCAAAATAACAATTCTTTATACTTGAACAGGAAGAATTCTGTGCATGTGCCGATGACCTCGCAAAAAACGATGCAAAAAAATTAAGTACTAATACAAAAAATGGAACAATTTTGCGCATCGTCAACAGTCAATTAAAAAGGCCTTCGCGATAATTTTTCTTTTCCGGCAATTACAAAACATTGCGTCTTCACAATTGGTGATTTATTAATTTTTATAGTAGAAGGTTTCAGATTGTTTTTATCATTTTCACCGCTACTAATGGATAACACTAAATCTCCACATATAACAAGATTGTAAATACTAGTAGGCGGGCAAGAAATAAGGTTTTGCTCTGAATTTGTTAAATTAAATTCAATTATCATCGGCCTAACCGACCCCAACCGTATCCCATAAATGAACAAAATATCCGGATTTTCGCAACAATAGGCAATACGCATAATGAAAAACCCCGGTACATTAAACTTATGATTGCCAAAACTATCACTTACCAAAAAAGCATCATCCGAATCGGTAGACACAACCCTATCCTTATAAACAAAACCCGCTCTGCAAGGATACACCATTTGCAATCCCTCCATTTGCGCTAAATTCTTGCCATGCATAATATTTAAAAACAATTTGCGCTTTTTTACTTCGCCGCCAGATATAAACGATAAATGCCATCCATCCTCATCCTGCCATGCAGTGGGTGAAAATTCAGGAACAAGATCGCCTAGCCCAGTATGCAAACGGACCTTTGCTGAATCTGCGATAGAATAGAATAATTTAAATTTATTAATTTCATCCTCGTCATAATTACAGGATACAAGGTCAGAACCGAATTGAATCTGCGTTCTTTTTTGATTAAATGTAAAAAATGGAGAATGAAACATTATGGAAATCCTGCTCTATAGAATACTAATAACAAAACCGCAAAAGCAGGAACATAATTAAAATGCAATAGTATTTGATATAATTTTTAGGGCGGAATATATTCATACTCCAAT
>JAVBQZ010000077.1:0-3391 GCA_031548505.1 Bdellovibrionota bacterium
TGTAACAATAGATTATAATTACCAATTTTGTAGTTGTTATTAGCCGACAAAAAAATCCTTTGGAGGCAAACTTCCACCATAGGATAAGTCAATTTTAGACTTCCCCTTCACCCACATGCCTTAAGCAACTCATTCCATGTATTTAACTAATTAGTTAAATACACTTTCTTTGGAAAGGCAAAGTTAGCAAAAAAAAACGTTTTTTCAAGGCACGCTTTGTGAAAGTTTATAAGAATGAATTTTAAATCGGTTAATTCTATTCAAATATTAACACAACAACTATTCTGTACTTCTCATTTGCTTTTAAAGCCTTTGCATACTTAATTTCCAAAAAACCAGTATAATAAATATAGCATCATAACAAGAACTATTTTCTTTATTAGACGGGGTAATTAAATATAAAATCATTCATCAAATTTAAAACTGAACAAAAAAGGTTTTTTCTTGTTATTAAAAACGTAACATATTAAAATAACACAATCCACACAATTGTTTAATTAAAAAACTACACAATGAATTTAAAAGACAAATTAAAAGGTGCTGCTAAGGTAGCCATGGTTGGAAGTGTTTTGGCAACAGGGTCTATAATTCCTCAAAAAGCTAGTGCTCAAAACAATCAACAAAAAAATTCAGACAAAAAGCCTAACATTCTTGTCATTTTTGGCGATGATATCGGGATATCCAATATAAGCGCCTATAGTGGTGGTTTAATGGGTTACGAAACCCCGAATATCGACCGATTGGCAAAAGAGGGTTTAAAATTTCAACACTATTACGGCGAACAATCGTGTACAGCCGGACGAGCGGCGTTCCTTACCGGACAGCATGGTATTCGTACCGGATTGACCAAAGTAGGATTTCCCGGAGCGCCTATGGGAATGAGTCAAGAAGACCCCAGTGTAGGTACCTATATGAAAAGCTTAGGCTATGCTACCGGACAATTTGGTAAAAACCACGTGGGTGATCGTAATGAGTCGTTGCCTACAGTAAACGGATTCGATGAATTTTTCGGAAATTTATATCACTTGAATGCCGAAGAAGAACCGGAATTGCCAGATTATCCTAAAGATCCTGCCTATTTAGCAAAATTTGGTCCACGTGGTGTGTTGGATTGTAAAGCAAGCACCACCGATGATGCAACTGTTGACCCACGTTTTGGAAAAATTGGTAAACAAACCATTAAAGATACCGGTCCTTTGACTAAAAAACGTATGGAAACTATTGATGATGAAACTTCACAAAGAGCCATTGACTTTATCAAACGTCAAACAAACGATGGAAAACCTTTCTTTGTATGGTTCAACTCCACCCGTATGCACTTGCGCACACACGTAAGAGATTCTCATAGAGGAAAATACCAATACGGTGATAGCGAATACATTGATGGGATGATTGAACATGATATTACCATTGGAGACATTCTAAAAGCATTGGATGATTTAGGAATTGCCGACAATACCATCGTAGTTTACACTTCTGACAATGGCCCTCACATGAATACTTGGCCTGATGGCGCGATGACTCCATTCCGTTCAGAAAAAAACACCAACTGGGAAGGCGCTTTCCGCGTTCCATGTTTGGTTCGCTGGCCCGGACATATTGCAGCCGGTACGGTTACCAACGAAATAATGAGCCATAACGACTGGATACCTACACTTTGTGCAGCTGCCGGTGACACCGCTGTTGTCTCTAAATCTTTAAAAGGATATGCTTACAATGGAAAAACCTATAAAGTACACTTAGATGGTTATAACCAATTACCTTTCCTTACTACTGTTAAAGGTTCCGCCGCTAATAACAATGGGGTAAAAAGCGCCCGTAACTTATTTTTCTACTCAGATGATGACGGGTTATTGGTTGGTTTGAGAAAAGGACCTATGAAGTATGTTTATGCAGAACAACGTTTGCAAGGTACTTTGGGGCTTTGGGCAGAACCTTTTACCGAATTGCGTTTACAAAAGATATTTAATTTGATGCAAGATCCTTATGAAAGAGCCGATATAACATCTAATACTTATTGGGATTGGAATTTAAATCAGGTAGGCGCTGTATATGGTTCTATGCAAGATGTATTTGCATTTGTTGAAACGTTCGAAGAATATCCACCTCGTTCGTTCCCACCAAGCTTTGTACCCTCTAAATTAATGGAACAAGAGAAAACAAAGATCAAAGCTACGAGAGCATTAGAAAATTATGAAAAGAAATTTATGCCTCAGAGTGAAAAACAAAAGGAACAACAAGCTCCTAAGAAAAAATAATGTAATGTAAAATCATGCAAAAAGGCTGCTAAATTTTAATTTAGCAGCCTTTTTGCATGATAATTGTGTCGTCTTATAAATCCCAAACATTACAGATAAAGATGTCCGTAAGCGCACTAACGGAACTAATTTGCCAATATAGATTTGGGAAAGTTTAAAAATTTATCACAGGTTTATTTTCAATGCAATTTCTAAACAATTTTAAAATTGCATAACGTAAAAATTTACGTTATAAAGTTTCAATTATCCCCCTTAGTTTCACTGATAATCATTTCTAAATAAGGTTTCATCAAAAGATGATTGTCATGAACATTTTATGTAATCAAAATTTCAGATCATATTTTTACGACATATTTTCACTTTTCATAAAATATTTTTCATTCTCATTTGTCTACATAAATATAGGGCAATAGTGCCGCAATAAATTAATAAATTATATACATCATAAACAAATAAACATCATGAAAAAAATGAGATTTTTAATGCCTGTGGGATTTCTAATAATAGCTGCAGGTTTCAGCGCAATTGTAATGTTGTTGTGGAATTGGCTTATTCCTTCTATATTCGGATTGGCTATCATTAATTTTTGGCAAGCTTTAGGATTGCTGGTTCTTGCTCGCATATTGTTTGGCGGTTTTAGTCACGGACGAAAAATGATGCATGGCGGCATGATGCATAAAATGCACGGTGGTAATCCTATACGTGAAATGTGGATGAAGATGACTCCGGAAGAACGAGAAGCTTTTATCCAAAAACGCAATGAACATTTTCATAGAGGTCGATGCGAAAAGCGTGATTTTTTCGATAAATGTAATACCTTTGAAGAAGGAAATACTACCAAAAAAGAAAATGAATAAGCCCACAGAACAGCAAAACGTTGAAGGACTGATTGCAGAATACCGCCCGCAGTTAAAAGCGTTTATCCGTAAACGTGTTTCCAACAAAGAAGATGCGGACGATATTCTGCAAGACGTTTTTTATCAATTAGTGAAAACGGTCGATAATGCATTGAATCCAATCGAACAGGTTTCGGCGTGGCTGTATCGTGTGGCACGAAATACCATTATTAACAAAGGTACTAAGAAGAAGGAAGAACCCATGCCCGTTTTTCACGATGATGAAAGCGATGATGA
>JAVBQZ010000153.1:0-8424 GCA_031548505.1 Bdellovibrionota bacterium
ACCCGGTAAAACTCGAATATAAAACTTTCTCATTTTCCCAGCCAAATATGCTAATAATTCATGCCCATTCTCACATTCAACACGAAAAGTCGTATTTGGAAAACATTCCTTTACAACGCCGTCTAATTCAATTGTGTCATCTTTACTCATATATACTCCTATTATTTTTTTTCTTTAAAAATCCGTCCACGTGACGCTCGTGGCATCAAAGGACGTTTAATTCTAAAACTTGTATCCTTATCTCCACTAACTTTATCACCACTACCATTTCTCGGTTCGTCAAACTCTAATGCCTTTACATCACGTCCAACAAAACTTTTTCTATAGGGCACTTTGGATCCGCTATCCTTATTTTTAAAATTTACTTCCTTAGAATAACGATTTCGTTTTTCAGGATGTTCGTGATAATCTCTATTACTATTCTCATATCCACTAACTTGCTCACGTTTACTATACCCACTATTCTTTTCTGAACTTTCACGTCCACCAAAATAAGCAAACTCATCCCTAGTTCTACCCCCTCTAAGTTTAGAGACCCCTACTGACTTAAATGGTTTTCGCGGCGCATTGCCTATACCTCTTTCACCACCAAACCCTCGATTGCGGGCGCCACCTCCCCTTCCCTCATTATTTTCATGCTCTGGTCTAACGTACTGTGATCGTCCACCACGATATCCAGAATCATTTCGTTGTTCTTCGTCACGAAAAACACGACGTTGTGGCCTATAACTTCTATCCCTATCACCTCCTATACCATTACGTCCATTACTTATAAACTCACGTTTACTACCGCTATTATAGCCCACGCGCCCACTCTCACCTCGCACTCTTGAGCCCCTTCCAGCAACATAACTGCGTTTCTTACCTCGACCATTTTTTTCATTCTCATCTAACTCATGTGTAGTTAAAGAGATATAACCATTTGAATCTCTATCTATCATCAGCCCTCTAATTTCTAATTATTAAAATAATAAATTATACATACTCTCGTCACTTGAATTTTCAAGTAAAAAGCATTGTGAGTTTCTACAAACTTTTTTGTTTAGTTATCGCTTCGCGATGAACAAACAGCATATTACGGCTGTTTGGAAAACTTTGCAGAGGATTTACAAATAATTGAACTCAACTAAATAATCCACCGTAAAATATTCTTTGTAAAATTTGTTTGCGCCTATGTCATAATTATCGGCAGAAACTTTATCCCCTGTTCGTCTCTTTGCCATTCGTATTCTAAATATATTTTTTCCACATCTTCTACGATTTTCTCAAAATCAATATTCGCAAAAGTATAATTTAATTTTGAAGTACATTCTGACCAATCTAATTTTACCGGTTGATTTTTCCACCAAGTAAATTGTCTTTTTACGTAGCGTCGTGTTTCTTTTTGAATATCACGTACGACATCAGAATAATCCAGATTTCCATCTTTAAACTGCATAATCTGTTTGTAGCCTATGCTTGTAAATGGCTTTATTTTAAACGCCTCATTTAGATATTTTTCTCGCAAAGCCTCAACTTCAGCAAGAAAACCTTTGTCCATCATTTCCCTAACGCGCTCATCAACTAATTTATAAATAAGTTCCCGTTGCGGAAGCAGAATAATTATAAAAGCATTATAATTCTTATCTCTATGCGAATGTAATTTCTGATATGATAAAATTGAAGTGCCAGTGGATAGTTTTACCAAAATTGCGCGTCTAACGCGGGAAATATCCTCAGGGTTTACGCTATTCGCGACAGCATTGTCAATAGAATTGAGATAATTATGTAATTTACTTCTAAAAATAATTGTATTCTTATTGGCAACAGCTATATCAAGTGATGCTATTATATTGTCTTCGATTACCTTTAACTTGTCTTGTGCCTCACTACTAACATCGTCTATTTCAGCGAGACCATTAACTAACGATTGAATATATAGACCTGTTCCACCAACTACGATTGGCATTTTTTTCCTATTAGTTATTTCTAAAATCTTATCATCTGCTAATTTACAAAATGTCCCAACATTAAATTCTTCCCCCGGTTCTAAAATTGAGATTAAATGATGCGGGACCTGTGCTAATTGTTCCGTAGTTGGTTTTGCAGAACCAATATCAAAATATTTATAAACTTGCACCGAATCGGCATTAATAATTTCGCCTTGCATTTTTTTTGCAAGTACAAGTGATAATGCTGTTTTCCCACATCCGGTTGGTCCAGTAATAATAATAATATTTTTTTTCATAGTAAATATTGCATATTTTATAATTCAATATAACAAGATATACTCCCTTGTGAGCTTTTGTAAGAGCATTGTGTTTTTTTATAAACATTTCTCTTGCTTTTAAACATTATTATAATGCGCGTTCCTCTCTCCGTGCTAATATGTGAACAATTAACTTCTTTTTTATCCACGGATTACATGGATTAGCACGGAGAGAGGAACGTGGCAGAGGCATAATTAAAACAATCAACAATTTTAGATTTGAAATCTAAAAGCTTAAACTAAATATCATGCAAACCTCAAACGACCTTCTTCTCGCCATCGCTAACGAACTTAATACAAATGACCAACTTCCAGCTTATATTTACGATTTAAACATAGTAAAACAAAAATTTGCAATGTTTCAAAAATTATTTTCTGCATATCCAGCGACACGTTTTCTCTACGCAATGAAAGCTAACTGGAATAAAGCCATTATCAAAAAACTTGATGCAAACAGCGCATCTTTTGATACTGTTTCACCTGCCGAAGTTCATTACTTAAATCAACTTGGCATTGATTTACAAAAAGTGATGTTTACTGCGAACAATAGTACGCTCGCAGAAATGCAAGATATACATAAGTCTTTCAAAACACCACCTCTATTTAATATAGGCTCGCTTGACGAATTAGAAGAATACGGGAAATTATTTCCAAACGATAATGTTTGCCTACGTTTTAATCCAGTAATTGGCGCAGAAGGCAAAGCAGGAGGCCACACTTTCATGCAAACAACCGGCCAAGATGTGAAATTCGGAATCCTAATTACAGATAAAGATAAAGCAATCGCAATCTGTAAAAAATATAATCTAAACATAATCGGCATACACAAGCACACCGGATCTTGCATTGCCGAGAAAGAAAAATTTATTTCCGCAATTCAAACATTATTATCATTGGTTAATAAAAATGATTTCCCTAATTTAAAATTCGTTGATTTTGGAGGCGGTTTTTATGTTCCATATTCTCCGACAGACATAACCTTTGATTATGAAAACTTCGCAAATGAAGTTATTTCTTTAGTAAAATCCACCAATACAAAGTACGGCAAAGAATTAGAAATTTTGTTTGAACCAGGTAAATCTTTAGTCGCCGAATGTGGAACACTTTTAACTACTGTAATATCAGTTAAAAATAATGCCGGCTTTAAAATTATCGGTACAAACTCTGGGATGAATCATTTAATGCGCCCTGTTCTCTATAATGCATATCACAAAATTGATAACCTAACTGCAACGAGTAATGGAAAAGAAATTTACGATATAGTTGGCAATATTTGCGAGTCGGGCGATTTTTTTGCCAAACGTCGTGAAATAAATACAACAAAAAAAGGAGATATTTTAGCAATCAGAAATGCTGGCGCATATTGCGAAACAATGGGCGGAATTTATAATCTACGTCAACCACCGGCTGTCGTAATTATTGATGGTGAGCAATTCTGTATAACCCGTAAAAGAATTTCAAATAAAGAGTTTGCAGAAACGATTTTATAGGGCAAAAAAATAACCTTTGACTACTGTTTGGTATTACTTAATTGTATACTCATGCTCCATGAGTTTTCCCGATTTTTTTGAACCCTTTTGGAACATGAGTATGCGGAGCGCCAGCGGAGCCATATACAAATATACTCCTGTTTGTAATAACAATAGCATCGCGAAGCGATAACCAAACAAGAGAAATGCTCGTAAAAACTACAAGCGTTTTACAGAAAAACTAAAGTAACAGGAGTATAAGGTTTTGCAGTAACATGTGGAATTTTTAAATATTACATCAAATCACTTGCTTTATCTTGTGATTTAAGATAGTCGCCCGCGCTTTTTTTGAAGACACTTGGTCCCATCGTCTAGCCAGGTCTAGGACACCGCCCTTTCACGGCGATAACAGGGGTTCGAATCCCCTTGGGATCACCACATTCTTATGATTCTACATTTGCATAGACAATTAATTATTACGTAGCCCACGCATACTTTTCGGATTACACTGAGTTTTATCCGAAACAACTTTACGTTGCACCTCACTCCAATATCCATTTACATCTCGATACAAAATACAAGTAGATGACCCTTTTTCTATCCTCGTTTTGAACCTCCTCAAAGGCCTTTTTTGTTTTGTTGATGAATCGGCTTCTGTTTGCTTAGAAGTCTTATTTTCATTTTTTCGCTTAGCTTGTACATTAGCAATATGTTGTTCAACTTTGGGATTTACTCTAACTTTATTATCCGCAAACGAAAGATCAAATGAGAGTAAGCTTGATACAATTATAGTAAAAAAAATAAAAGTTGTCTTTGATAGTTTCATATTTTGTTATAATAAAACAAGCATTTATGCGCTATACCATATCTTGACCGACTACTCTAATCTGTCTATTCTCTACTTTTTTCAAATATTGCCTTGCAACTTCAATTAATTCTTTTACATTTTTTTCGATTTTTTCCCATTCAATATCAACTAATGCATCATCATAAAAATCACGCTCATCATTTTCCGGAAACATTGAAACGTCAAAAGAAAACAACTCCTCTCTCTTAAAAAAGTTTTTAGCCAATAATCTATCTTCTGGAAGATAGCGTTTCAACAATTGCTCTGCGACTACACGAGAAGTGATTGGTAAATGTTTTTCAGAATATATTCTCTTATCTTCCGCCTTATCATTACCTTGTAACTGATTCTTTCCGTAGATGTTATTGTAAATATAAAAACACAGATCAACATCTTTAACTAAAGCATAAATTCTACGCATACATTCATATTGAATAAATGCCTGCTTAGAATTTATGCTTTCATTAAATCGAATATTAGCTTTTAGGTCACCAAATAAATCGTAATCAATTCCTAAATACTGCACTACATCTTTTAACGAATTGCTAGGATTATAAAGTATTGGTTTAACATTTCGTGCACCAACAAGTTGAGATAACAAAGAGACATTCCTGTAACAAGAAACATCCCCAACAAATAAATCTATATATTTCCTGTAATATTGCGACATATTTAACTTACTCAAACCAGCAGTCATAAAGACTTGCCGATTAACGCGAACTTGATGTTTAAACCAACTTTCATACCACTCCGGATAACGACGTAAGGTTATCAATATCTCAATATTTTTAGTATACTCGTATAACTTATCTATAAAGTTTATAAACTTCATCAACAAACGACTATTATAAATAGTAAACCAATTTTCAGCAGAAATAAATGCTGTATGGCATTTATTATCATTCAAAATTAATTCCTCAAATAAATCCACAACTGGCTTTTTTGAGAGATAATGTTCGTATAATTCTGAGCACATTCCACCAGTTAAAGTAATTGGAAAATGTTGCGCGTTTTTACATGCCTCAGAACCTGAATAGCCTGGATATAGAATTCCAAATTTATTCGCTAAAATTAGACGTTGATCGTAAAGAGCGTGCTGCAAAGCAGTAGTCCCCGTCTTTGGCATTCCTACATGAACAATTATTTTCTCGAACATAACATTACTTCCTTAATTCTCTAAATCCACCGCTTAAATTACACAACTGGTGTGCAAAAATTTTATCCTTCAATAAAGATACAAAATTATTATAGTCTGCATGCTGTGAATGAAATACTGCATAATCTTCATAATTTTTTCCCATATGATTACCCCAATCTCTATATTCATAAAAGCTAGCACTGGCATCTAATTCAATTGCCTTTTCTAAAAACATTTTCATCTCAAACCAATTATTTTTTTGAACCACAAAAATCAAATCAACCCAATTAATATCCCCATTTTTTTTCATTTGTGACAACCAGCGAACATTTTCCATCACTCGTTCAAAATTACTTCCTAAAGCAATTTTATTATATGTTTCTTCTGTTGCTGCGTGGATGCTCACACTAACTCTATCTATCTTATTAAGAATACCGAGCTGTGAACAATGTTTCTCATCACATAATAAACCGTTTGTATGTAAAGTAAATAATAAATTAGGATACTTTATTACTGCTTCACGTATAAGTTTATGGCAATGTTTTGATGCAAACAATTCCCCTGCTCCATTTAACACACAATGTTCAGCATCTCTCAATAGTGGTAGAAAAACTGTCTCAATCTTAGAATCAAGCTGTGCAGATTTTTCAGCACTATTATGAAATAACGAATCACGACACGTTGTACAGTGAATATTGCACGACTTATCATGACAAAATTTAACACGGTTAGGAAATCTAAGCATAGTTCCATCGCTTTCGCAGTTACATTGGCTTATAGGTATAGCCATTTTTTTAGGATCAAAAATACAAATATCACGTTTACATAACGAATACGAACCATCAAGAACACTTCGCCGAAATTCTTTCGCTCTTTCTGAATTCCAAACACTCTCAGCGGTATTATTAAAAATATCGCCGTAATTTACATCTTTAGTCCATGCAACACAACATGGAAAACACCCCCATTCTTCAATTTCACAATGAATAAATGGAAATGGACAAACTTTTAACTCTGACATAATAAATATCCTAATAAAGATATTGGATTAATTTCTATCGTTTGTGTGACCGAGGTTAACACGTTGCATTTTATTCACACTTCTCGCATAAATAATAACGCATCGTATATTCTCCCCACCATCCCATAACTCTTTTTTCGACAAATCCTCTTTCAATAAATTTTTCTAATTCATGGCCTTCCAAAGAACGATCACCTCCACTATTCAAAATTATATAAATAGCATTGTTATTTATCTCATCACCTTGCTTCCAATATTGTAATTTTTCATTGTTAGTTTTAATACCTAAATTATATTTATCACTCGTTAAATACCGATATAAATCCGCTATACCAGCAGGAGTCCAACTTTTCTTCATCGGAATTAATACAACAGGTTTCTTAAAAACACCACTTACTCTAATAATTTCATCTATAAATATATAAGAACTAGTATTTAAATGCATTGTATGCAAAAGTTGTTTCGGCAATGTCCCCAGATATAAGTTATGAACTATTATACACATAATACAAACGCGAAGCATTTTAAACCATTTAAATGTAACAACCCAGGCAATAAATGCAGGCAATGCCAGTATTACTGCAGGAACAAGAAAATATGAATTTTGACCTTTTAAAATTAGATATCCAACTATCCAACTGACACTAGCAAATAAAAAGCCATCTACAATGTGACGTGTTCTATCACGCAAAAATAACACCGCAATACCACGCCATATTGACAAACTTAATATAACAAATGTAACAGGAGAAAGATTTTTAAAATAACTTTGTAGAATTTCAAAATAACTAAGATTAAGATTAAAACATGAACTAACAGTGTGGTAGTTCCACTGTGATTGGCTCACAGAATACATATACCACGAGGCCAAAAACAATACCGCATTACATACTAGTACAAGGTCAAACAGCTTACTGTACTTTGTCCTTTTACCAAATAACCAATCAAATACTGCAATCACCAAGAACATCCCAAATACAACTTCTTTTTGGTAAGTAGCAAAAACCGCAGCAAATATTGCTACTGTATACCATAGACCAGATTCTCGTTCCCTCGCTCTTGCCCAAGCAAACATAAAGAAAGCTAAACATACCATTAAAAGTGTTTCGGGGAACTGTGGTTGCGCAAAAACATCAACAAATGCCGGGGTAATAAAGGGAACCGCAAGAAGCAGAGCAACTGAAATATATTTTTCAAACGCGGTTTTGGCAGGCAACAGCTTATATAGAAAAAAAATCAGCAATGCAAAACGCCCGGAATTAAGAAAAAATCTTGCCTTACCTAATTCATAATACGGTAAAAATTGCGCGAGATTCAAATCAAAATCTCTTAGCGGACACCATCTGCTACCACCTTCATTGGCGAAATGGCGAAAATGCGGTTCTGCTAAAGATGATGCAAGTGCACGAGCATCATCCCAGATAAACATACCAGTAGAATGCATTATGAGATATGCAAAATATAAAACAAATGCCCATAAAACCGTGAGGCAAATTTTCTCTGCAATATCTGGACGCTTGAAAAAAGCAATAATAGCGGCAACAAAAGATATAATTCTAACAGTTACTCCTTGGAAATCAATCAACAAGCGCCCATTACGCATCTTATAATATTCTCCCCAAAACGTCCTTAAGAAAAATTTTTATTTTTCTTTCCACCTCTTAAACTCGCATTGGTATAACAAATAGACCATAATAAATA
>JAVBQZ010000176.1:0-16078 GCA_031548505.1 Bdellovibrionota bacterium
ACAGGATGACGACCTCCGGAGGTTCTACCCTCACCACCACCGTGTGGGTGATCAACCGGGTTCATCGCAACACCACGAACTTTAGGACGACGGCCAGCCCAACGACTAGCACCTGCTTTACCTAAACTCTTGTTTGCATGCTCCTGGTTTCCAACAACACCAATTGTAGCCATACAAGTTAACAAAACTTTTCTTTGCTCACCACTCGGCAAACGAACCTGTGCATATTTATCAACTTTCGCCATCAACTGCGCTCCACCCCCTGCGCTACGAACTAATTGCGCACCAGCACCTGGATGCAATTCTATATTGTGAATCATTTCACCGACTGGAATATCTTTTAAGAAAAGTGCGTTACCGACTTTTGGTTCTGCTTTCTCGCCGGAAATGACGCTTGTTCCCTCAACTAAACCGACTGGCGCAATAATATATCGTTTTTCACCGTCAGCATATTGCAAAAGAGCAATACGCGCTGTTCTAATCGGATCATATTCAACTGAAACAACCTTTGCTGGAATATTAAATTTGTTACGCTTAAAATCGATTATACGATAGAGTTGCTTATGCCCGCCGCCACGACGACGCACAGTAATACGTCCGTATGAATTACGTCCATCAACTGAATTCTTTTTAACAAGAAGCGATTTTTCCGGGCGTTTCCCTTTGGTAAGCTCAGAAAAAGCTGAAACTGATCTAAAACGAGTACCAGGTGTACTTGGACGATAACTTTTTAGTACCATTATAATCCTTCAATTACGTTGATAGTATTACCAGGTTGCAACGAAACAAACGCTTTCTTGACTGTTTTTTGTTGCCCTGTTTTTGCATATACTCTTTTTACTTTTCCCATCGTACGAAGAGTATGTACGCTTTTGACTTTGACGTTGAAAATTTTTTCAACAGCCTTTTTAATCTCAATTTTATTCGCCTTAGGTGCAACTTCAAAAATCACTGTATTAGACGAACCGCTATTCGCCATTGCTGATTTTTCCGTTACAATCGGGCGGATAATAATGTTATATGGACTTTTATCAATTCCTGCCATGTTGATTAATCTGTAACTTTGAATTTTTAAGCAACCACGCCAATTGCCGAAACAAAACAACGTGACTTTTTAACAATTCTCAATTTTATAAAAAAATTATTTTTTTGAAATCAGCGTTTCCTACGCAAAGGTAACCTTTAGCTAAATGTGTTTGTTTCAAGGAAATAGTAACACACTAGCCTCACCGAGACTTTTAACTCTATGATCCTTTATGATTTCTTATGTTTTTATGCTGCGCCTGCTTCTCACTTACATCAACGGTGAAAGGATTTCTGAAAAGTAGATTGCAAAATTCAATTTGCAATTTCTTAGAGACCTAAAACATTGAAAAGCATTTGGTTGCACTACAAAATTAGCAAATGCTTTAAGTATTAAGAAAATATCTTAAAATGTAAGTATAATATGCAATTTAATAAAAATCACAGCGAAAATACGCGCCATCCTTAAAAACGGCGCGCGCTCTATATAGAAATTTAAAATTTAAGCAATAGTTTTAGAAAATATTTTTTAGCTTGTAGCTAAACTAATTTGTTTTGTAACTTTTTCCAGCAAGTTTTATTCAGCATAAGTTTATATTTGAATAATTCGTTGTTTATACTTCCATCACCTGAGTTTACCCAAAAAGCGATTGCAGTTTTTACCAACACTTTTCTCGAAGGAGCAAAGTATATACGTCAAAATTTTGCCGTGCCAATAATAAAACACTTATAAATCACGGTTAAAACTAAATAAAGTTATTTTACTGTTATTTCTTGTTTTCAAAACCTACGACTTAATATAAAGGCGTTCACCTTCCAAACTCACCTACCGTTTTAATTTCTGGACAGGGGTAGTCAACATTTTCAGAGTAGTCATAAGCAGTCTAAATAAACTAATAATTATAAGTGGTTAACATTTTGTCAAATAGAATATATCTTTGATTATTTTCAATAAAGACAGCTAAGCCTGCCTTTATTGGTAATTATTGCAAAGGAATCAGGAGATTTTTTTATGTATTTTTACAATTATTTTCAGCTCAAAAAACATTTTTTAACTATAGCCCTAATCTTTGGCTTACTTTTTGCACTGCCAATGCAGAGCGCAGTTGGCGCAGGTGGAAAAAATGACAAAGGATCATCTAACCTGCTCCCAATGGATACCTACGTTGTCAACCTATCCAGTGCGAAAAGATATTTAAAAGTTGATTTACAGCTTGAATTTGACGCACCAAATAAGGTTGATAAAGGTGTTAAAGAAACACCACGACTTCGCGACTCAATTATTCGTGTTTTGACTAGCAAAACTGCTGACGATTTATTGACAGTGGAAGGCAAAGACACTTTGAGGCAAGAACTTGTAAAAGTAGTAAATGCCGCGCTTGGCGAAAATATAGTTACTGATGTATATTTCACAAATTTTGTGATTCAATAATACATAGGGGCGCGATTAATCGTTCCCCTATGCAGTATTGTAGGTTTTTATAGCTTGGTCGATGCTGAAATAGTTGTTCCATCTATCTTGAAATATCGAGATGAAGTAACTTTTCCAGTATCAACTACTTAGGTTTTTCATTTTCATAACACCATTGTACGTTATGAATTAAACCTTTTGCGAAAGTTTCAATCGTTTAGCTTGAGTTAAGATTTTTTAACTCAGCTTATTACTTTGAAGACGTTTGTTACTTTCGTGGAAGGTTTATTATAAATTATTTTATGAATCAGGTTTTAAATCAAGAAGAAATTAACGCCCTGTTAAATGGCTTGAATGAAGGTGATCAAAAAGTTGAAGAGCAAGCTCCTTCCGCAAAAGATAGGTCTGCTGATAAATATGACATTACCAACCAAGAAAAAATCATTCGTGGCAGAATGCCCGGTCTTGAAGCTATTAACGACCGTTTTGCCAGAACTCTTAAAATATCACTCTACAAATTCATAAGCAAAACATGTTACGTCAGTATAAGCGGATTAGAAATTATCAAATTCGGTACGTACATTAAAAAAATTGCACAACCCGCATCGCTTCATATTTTCAGAATGCCACCGTTACAAGGGTATGCAATGATTGAATTATCAACACCATTTATTTTTAGTGCGATTGATACGCTTTTTGGTGGAAATGGACGTTCGCGCGGCAAAATTGAAGGACGTGAATTCACACCAATTGAATCACGTCTAATCAGCAAAATTACAATGATTGTTTTAGAAACAATGAGAGAAGCATGGTCACCTGTTCATGCCGTAGATTTTGTTTATGTACGATCTGAAATTAACCCGGTCGCCGCGGCAATTGCAGCACCAACCGATGTGGCAATTATTACAAAAATTGATATTGAATTTGAAAACGAAAGTTCATCTCTAACTATTTGCATTCCATATTCTGTTATTGAGCCGTTACGTCAGAAACTTACTTTCAATTTACATTCTGCAAAAATGGAAATTGATAATGTAACACGTTCAAAAGTTATCCAGAACTTGATGCTTGCAAATGTTTCTTTACAGGCCGAGCTTGCAAAAGGCGAAGTCAAAGCAAAACAAATTTCAAATTTGCAGGTAGGGGATATTTTACAACTTGAAACATCACCTACTGAATTAACTAATATCTTTATAGAAGGAATACCCAAATTCAAAGGCAAAGTTGGGACTTATCATGGCAGTAGAGCAATAAAAGTTTTAAAAGATATTTTACCAGCACAACAACAACAATTTTAAGGTTTTATAATTATAAAATAAAAAGGACAATATCATGAGCGAAGAAAATCAAACTACTGAGGCTACTAAAACAACTCCAACTACTGCGACACCATCGCCGGAACAAACCGCAATAGAGAATGTCGCCGCTGCTGCAGGGCAAGTAATAGATGCTACAAGCGGTATGCAAACCGTACCAAGTACTCAAAATAAGAATTTAGATTTCATTTTGGATGTCGGCCTTAATGTTAGTGTTGTTGTCGGTTCAACAAAAATGTCAATTCAGAATCTACTACAATTAAGCCAAGGCGTTGTTATTGAATTAAACAAATTGGCCGGCGAACCATTAGATGTTTACATTAACGAACGTTTAATTGCACGCGGCGAAGCAGTAATTGTTAATGAAAAATTCGGCGTACGTATTACTGATATAATATCGCAACAAGAACGTGTGAGCGCATTGGGATAATTGTTAATATACTCATACTCCATAAGTATACCTCTTTTCTTAGAACCCTTTTGGAGACGACACTGAATATATTTTTATGAATAAAACATTTTTAAACATTTGGTTAATAATTGGCGTGTTAATGCTGGTAGCTTCTAGTGCATTTGCACAAGAAAATGCTGATGATAGTGCAATTGCAGAAAATACAATCATTCTGGATGAAGAAATACCAGAAAAAAGTACCGCTACACTTGCTAATATTCACAACCAAAACTTATCAAATACTAACAATAAACTTCAACCGAGCGGTACTCAACAAAGCATTGTTGGTAGCAATTTAGTTAAACGTTCTGAAATGTTTAATAGTGCAATTAAAGGCCTAATGTATTGTTTTGGAGTTTTATTAATCGGATTTGCAATCAAATATAAATTAAAAACAAAAAATGAGGCACCTGCTGGTGATAATCCAATTCATATTCTTGCAAAAAAGTCACTTGGATACCGAAACAACCTTTTATTAATTGAAGTTGAAAATAAAAAATTTCTAGTTGCCAATAACACTGATCATTCAAATTTAATCGCAGAAATTATCGATGATAGCTATTTAACAAAAAGCGATGAAGCAATTTAGCCACCTTATGAAATATTATAATCCGAACATTTTTATAGTATCACTCACACTTTTGCTGGCATTTTTCGTACCTGAAATAGCTAATGCGCAAGTCAGTACACCAATAATCAGCGTAAACTTACCCACTGCTGGTGACACAGCTAGTGCGAATGGTCAGATTATGACCGCCCTAAAATTAATGGGGCTAATCACAGCACTCGTCTTTATTCCTGCGCTTTTAATGTGTACAACTTGTTTTGCAAGAATTGCAATTGTGCTCGCAATGACGCGTCAAGCACTTGGTACAGCACAAACACCGCCAAACCAAGTTATACTTGGCATCACATTATTTTTAACGATCGCAATTATGGGACCACAGTTTGAAAAAGTTTATACTAACTCACTTGTACCATTTTCCGAAGATCAAATCACCGCTACAGAAGCAATAGATCGTGCTTTCGCACCAGTTCGTGACTTTATGTTAACGCATGTACGCGAACAAGATTTAAACTTATTTATGGAAATACTAAAAATCACACCGCCAGATTCTCCACAAGAACTTGGCCCGAGTGTAGTAATTCCAGCATTTTTAATGAGCGAATTAAATACAGCATATCAAATTGCTTTTTTGATTTTCTTACCATTCTTGATTTTGGACTTGATAATCTCCTCAGTTTTAACATCGATGAGTATGATTACCTTGCCGCCAACAATCATTTCACTCCCAATTAAACTAATGCTTTTTGTCATCATAGATGGGTGGCATTTGATAATAGGGAATTTGGTAAAAAGCTATGGATAGTGAGAAGTAAATATTAAATAAAAATTTATCTGCCCAATTCGCCCCTCATTAATAATTAATCATTGTTTTTATGACTATCGAAGACTTCATACAATTGACCACTTATGGCGTGCAAACGGCGATTTTAGTAGCTGCTCCACCACTTGTTTTTGGATTAATTGGCGGTGTGTCTGTAAGTATTTTTCAGGCAGCAACACAAATTAATGACTCAGCGCTAGCATTTATTCCAAAAATTTTACTATCCGCATTATCACTAATTATTTTCGGACCGTGGATGATTTCCGAAGTCTCCGGTTTTGCAACGTTTGCAATAAACTTGATGACACAAGTCACCCAGTAAAACTTTAAAGTTATGGACGGCATCATACTAAATCCTATTCCGCTTTGGACTTGGGCTCTGCTATTTATGCGTTGCCTTGGTATGATTGAAATTATACCCGCACTTGGGACATCTCAAGTTCCTATTATTTTCCGTGTTATTTTTTGTTTCTGTTTATCTGTTTTTATTACAATGACTGGCGCTCAAGCCGCACTTCCTGCCGGGCTAGCACAAGGTTTTGTTATGTTTATTACGGAATTTTTACTCGGTGTTGCACTTGGTTTAATTCCCGCAATTATAATTAATGGTGTAGGCGTTGCAGGACAAGTTGCTTCCGGCGCGATTGGTTTAGGCCAAGCAAATATGATGGATCCGTCACTTGGCGAACAAGTTGCCGTTCTTTCAAAATTACAAATTATGGTTGCTACTGTAATTTTTTTGTTACTCGACGGGCATCATGTCGTCATTAAGGCCTGCGCTGGAACGTTAGGCAATATGCCAATTGGTGGTTTTACACCGGATTTCCAAACCCTGTACTTACTACTTTTTAATTTAAAAGCATCATTTGAATTTGCAATTATGTTAGCTGCGCCATTGCTCGTTACCGCGCTAATAACAAATTTTGTACTAGGTCTAATCACTAAATTCGTTCCGCAACTAAATATCTTCATCATCAGCTTACCAATCGGTATTCTAGTTGGACTCTTTGTCCTATCTTCCGCTCTAATGAGCATGAACTATCTATTACCTGAATTATTTAACGAAATGAACATATCAATTGTTAGTTTATTTACGAGGTAATCATGGGATGTTTGAAAAATATGGTTCCCTTAAGAGGGAATAGATTTCAAAAATCACGGTAGACGCATTGATTCTTTTGGATAATGAATATCCTTACAATATGTATTTACACAACGGAATCCTTCAATACAGTCGGTATTTATATCACAACGACCTGGCTCAAGTGGCTTATCAAGAGTAACGCAAGATGATAATAAAATTAGGGATAAAATAAATAAATAAGTTTTCATAACGATTATCTAATTAAAATTTGAGTCTATCTTAGAATCCCAAAAGATGAGCGTATATTGTCAGCCAAAAGCCACACACCATTCTTCTTATTAAAAGTCACTTTCTCAGTCTTTATTCTATTTTGGGAATTATTAGTATTCATATCTTCAACTGTCACATCCGCCGTTGCAATATTTCCGCTAACAACTATATTTGTAATATCAAACCTTCTATTTTTATCACGTTCAAGACGAGACTGAAAAATCCTATTATTCATATCAACCAAACGTTGTTCTTCCGCTCCTAATGCCCCATCTGGAACATTCTCCAACTGCGGAACTTGCTTGCCCATTTTCGCATAAACTTTCTTGACATTATCCAACATTGCCTCTCCTGGGTTATTAAAAAATTCTTCGCGACTTTTTCTTAAATCTACCCCACTATTAATATCATTTCTTTGATAGTATTGAGCATTTTGCGCAAACGCCGCATCCCAATCAATTAACTCAAAAATCCCAGATCGACCTTCGTTTGATTTTAATAAGGTAATTAAATTATCAAATTGTGTTCTGATTGCTTTTTGGTCTTGTCCCAACTTGCAACTACTAACGATAAAAATAAGGTTTAATATAAGAACAATTGAGGATAGTTTTCGTAGCATGAGCCCACCTGAATATTTTAAAAAAAATTATATTAACAGCAAATACGAAGCATATAGCACATAAATAAACAATTACTTAGCGTCAATTGTTTTAAAAAAAATGTACTGGGACACAGCAGTACACGATAAAACATTTATTATAAGTGTAATGTTTAAACGTTACACTCTAACATTGCGATAAAATCACCCAACATTCCACTTCCCTTCTCCAACAATGATAATGCCACAGAATTTTCTTCACCATTCTCTGCCAACTCCTTAATAAAAGCAAAATTCTGCTTCAACTCGGCTTTTAGTTCATTTAACAAAACTTGATGTAAATACTCTATTGATAAATAATTTAATTCGCTCATTGTGATTGGATATGCAAAGGAAGTAACAAGCATATCATCAGCTTCCATCTGTTCTACTATCCGTACACTAAATTCTTTTTGTTTCCGTGCAATATTTTCGATCGTGTTAAAAACCAGCTCTTTCCCTTCCGGAATAAACGGGCAAGCTTGAATTATATAACTAGACAACGAATTATAATTTAAATTGTAAAATGAATTTAAGATTTCCTCTTTATCCATAACTATAGTTAATAGATCTTTACTAATTTTACAGAAGATTTGCATCAATCCTGCAATAATCTGACCTCTTCCCCTTTCGCCAATGAAACTATTGGTACCGGGCCTGGCCCAAACGTCCTATCAATCAATGTAGCCCAAGCCACAATGGATGCGCCACCCATAAAAATCTGCGTATGATATGCCAAACAAGTAGTCGCAGTAGTAATTACATCATCTACTAAAATAATATTTTTATCTTTTAATTCATCCTTTTTCTCAAAACAGTCGTCTGGCGTAATTTTCATATGTTTAACCTGTTGAAAGGTTAGGTCAGATAATTTTTTTGCAATTATACTGGCTAGTCCGATGTAATCACCAGGCAACGAAATTATGATATCCGGAGTTACAGGGGAAATTATATTTAAGATATTTTCGGAAAGTTCCTCAGCACAAATTTCTACATCTGACTCAGGTAAATTCTCTACACGATAATATGTATTAGATTCACATCTACTCCCTATACGAATTGGAGTGTGGTGATATTCGGTTATGCTTTTAATTATATCAGAAGAGGACATTGTTGTGACCTAGCATTTTGCAAACAAATCAGGCAAGGAATAAAATATAGAATGTATAATTCACAATTCACAATGCACAACCACTCCCCTCAATACAACGAAGTAGAATGTGAACGTAAATTAGGGATCTTCATAACAATTGACTATAGACTTTTAAAAATAACCTGCCATTTACCGTCTCGTTCTATTTATCATCTCGCGCAAATCACTTTTAGTTGAGCCACTTTTATTTGCATTAGTATTCCCGCTATTCCAATGTGGTCTATTTTCAACAACCGGACGCTCAGATACCATAGGTTTTGAATCATTAAAATTAGCAGGCTCGGATTTAGAATTTATTTCACGTGTATTTTTCTCAATAACAGGTCTGGAAAAAATATCATTTTTATTTGGAGCAACCGCAACTTCCTCGCCATCACCATAATCAATGTCACGCTTAAGAAATAAGCGAGGCATAATTTTATCATTTTCTTGTTTTTCATATTCAGAAATATCATAAAGCTGTTGCTCAGATAGTTCTGATGATGCAATTTTACCAGCCTGAACTAATTTTATTAGCTCAACTATATCTTGTTTTTTTTCAAACCCATCATTTCTTTTTCGTTGCCTAACATTTTCTCCTTGCGGAGTATTTGCAACATCTTCACGCTGTTCTCTCTTATTTTTAAAACCAAAAGATATGCTTTCGTCATCAGCGATAGCAGACACGGCAACAGAAGCTAGAATTATAAAAAAACCAAAAATTAAAGAAAAAAATTTCACCATATAAAAAAATAAAAAACCACGATATTCTCCTCCCCCCCCTTAAAAAAGGAAAAGGGTAATATCACTAATTTTGGTCAAAATATGATTCGCACGTGCCATGATAAAGCTGCCCGACAAAATCAACACGCGGTAGTCCATTAGTATCAAGATCTTTTAAATCACTAGGATTATTAGAAGAGGAAAGCCGCTTAGGCGCATGCACCATATCGTCAAAATCGCCACCCTTATCATATGTTATATTCTCTCTATCGCCGTCACCATCACCAATTGAATATATATATTCATCTTTTGTATTTTCACCACGCCACGGCTGGCACCCCCAGGCTACTTTTAACTTATCACCTTCATCTACGCCATCTGTATATTGAGAACGCCAAGGACAAGTACAAGCTGTTCGCTTATTCCAAAATGCAAACCTAATTGACCCAAGTTGATATGGATTAGTCATAGCAGGATCAAATTTCCCTTCATAATCATATATGCCGCCCGTTCCACCAGCACCAACAAAATCTGTTTTAGCTGAGTCATATTTTAATTCTTTATCCTCCTCATTTTTATGATACTCTGTTAAAAATGGTAATAAATCTCCTCCTTCATCCACTTTCTTAGGCACATGCTGACCTAAACTTTCTTTTTGGCGATCATGATCCACTGTTCTAAAACATCCTCCGGCCCGAGGATAAACCATCTGCATTTTATCCACAGCATCCGTATATCTAAATACACGCTTATCACTGCCTCTCAGCTCACCTTTTCTTTCTATTGGAACCATTTCAAGCGGCCGTTTTTTTCGCGCATATCGTTCCTCATCAAACTCAGCAAATAGCTGCATAGCTTTACGCGCTGCAATCGCTGCCCCAGTCGGTGCAGTTCTAGTTGAAGCCGTCGCATTATAAATATGCCCAACAGCAAAAGCGCCAGTATAAATCAATATGCTTTTTTGAGGCCTAACACTTGTCTGTTCAAATGGCGAATCTGCCTTTGATCCTCCCATTGTAAAATATAATTTTATTTTCTTCTTAATTTCACCCAGTAACCCCTCTGTCTCTCCGCGCGGGTGTGTTAATGGTTCGATTTTCGTTGGTGCATCTCGATCATATTTTTTAAGATAATTCACATCCCCCTGTTTTTTCTCATACGGTTTTGTATATAATGGCATAGTCCATATCTTATATGCATGACCTTTACTGTTGCTATTACCTCTAAAATTTTTAGCCTGATATTCTTCGGTCCAACCAACAATTGTTTTTGGCCCAGCAAGCGCTCCACGCGGATCCGGTTCACGCGCTGGAAGCGTGTCATAGAAACAATCTGGATTTATTCTATCTTGACATTCCGGCTTATGCGCTGGAATACATAAGCCAAGATTTTTTGGTGGCACACAATCCTTGTTGAACGGATTACTCAAACTCCCCGGTTTCTCATAGACCCACATTCCGCTTGTAATCGGACAAGGTGTCACTTTTTTCTTGTAACCATTCCATAACAATGGATCAATAGGCATACACCCTATACCGAGCTGTGCTACAGTACAAGCTCCACCAGGCAAACAATCCGGTATCGGAGTAGGGCAAGTCCATTGCGGTTCCCACCAGTTTTCTTTATCACGAACCGCGTCCCGAGGTCTCCCTTCATATGGAGTGCATTTATTAGCTTCTCTGTCATCAATTACATATGCAGAAGTTAAATTATCTTGTACTATTTTAGGTCTGTAAAAATGCGCGTGATTTCCTTCATCTAAAGCTGCATTCCCCAACGGATCTCTTTGAAATCCACCCAATTTTTTAAAACCATCCCCAAAACGGCTTTTAGCCTCATTATATGCTTCTTCACTTAATTTTTTAATTCTCTCTTTTACCTGCGCTGCCTCTGTATCATCATCACCTTTAATTAATTGCTCATAAGCTAATTCCGGCAAATAATCATCTTTTATATCAGCAGGAAGATTATTTTTGTCTGACAAAACCTTAAACAATTCTTCTTTCAATAAATCTCCACGCGCATTGCCGTGCTTGGTAGGATTAAACGCTGCTACACCATGCCCATTTATTTCTACCTCATACTCAGGCCACCAATACTCCCAACGTTCTCCTGCATTATTAACAAAATTAGTACAACAATCCCCTGACGGAGCCTCAAGCGGATGTGGCCTAACAGTTTGTGGAGAACAGTATTCACAAAAATTCTGAATTATCCTAGGTTCAAAACATTTCATAAAATGTTTATGCCCATCATTTTTTTCTTTAAACTGACCGTAATCTGCTTGCCCATGCTCTTTCAAATCACGCGGCCTTTCCTTTTCATAGCTAGGTCCATAATTTCCTGCCGTAACCTTTGAATCATTTTTCCAATCACGTTTACTGTCTTCTTCATCTCGCAATTCTTTCGTATTCTCCAACCAAGGGTGAATCATTCTAAAATTTCCGTCTTTTAACTTGTCTATGTTAGATTTATCGCCATAAGTCTCTCCCATAAATTCTTGGACATGCCTTCTATCTTGTTGGTCTTTCCCAACCTCTTTCAAATAATCAGGTGTTCTCCTTTGCATTTCATCAATTCTTTCCTCTGTAAATTTCTCTTCTGCATATGAATGCTCATTATTATTGGCATCATCACCCCCCTGCCCAATTACCCGACTAGTAAAAAACAGTAGTGAGAACAAAAATAACAAGACAGAAAGAATCTTAATTATACTGGAAAATTTTGAATGTTTCTTTATAGACATAACCTTTTAGATAAAAATATAAATGTAGGATGATAAATCCTGCATAACCTTATAACCGTGCCAATACAATGTATTTTTACAGCATATTGACGAACTTAAAACCTCCCTGCAAATAAAAATCCAACGCCTGACAGAAATTACGCTAGGGATTTCTTAGTTCAATCACTTTCTCACCGCATCTTGCGCATAAATATACCCCCTCACCCCCTTATGGGAAATAATTTCAAGCCACGCCCCCATATAAGACGTAACCTTAATATCAGATCCTGATTTTAATAACGCAATTTTTTTCGAAACGGCAGAGGGGGCAGATAAAACCGTAACCTCTACAATCGTTTGATAATCAACCGGTTCCGGATATTGTGAAACTTGAACCGCGCGTGGGTTTTGATTTTTCCCAACTTGAGCCGCATGCGCATAAGGCGACACTATAGCGCCTGTTACGTGAGAAGTGATTTGTTGCCCGGTTCTAAGTGCTTGCCCCGCTTGTGCACGAGACTGAGTAGTGGTTTTGTTATTAAAACCAGCATCCGCAGAATCTCTATAACTACCACCGGTCACTTTACTATTAACTTCAACTTCATTTACAGCTGGCCCATAAATTCTTCCATCACGCCCACGTTGTAACTCCGAAGCATCAATACGTTGTTGACCGACTGAATCGCGTTGAAATTCTTCTGTTCTTTTTACATCATACCCAGCTTGCCCATAATCACCATAAAATTTTCCATAAGCAGGAACTTGCGTAGCTGGTGAAATTCCAACATTGCCGCCCTGATTGTTTTGTTGAGCTACTTTATTATTAGCCTGTTCATCTTTTGAAAAATCTAAAACTTTACCACCTTCGTTCAAACGATTTTCTACTTTCTTTAAAGCAAGTGAAATAGGATTATCTGACCTCGCGTCTTGATTATCATCTTTTTCAACGAGACTCTCTTTAACTGCTTCAATCGGCTTATTACTAGTAGTAACATCTTCTGAATTTTTACCTTCGGCACCTTCAAGAAATCGCTCGGCAAGTTGCAACTCTTCCTCCTGCTGCTGTGTACCTTGAATATTAGAAAGTATGGCCAGCATACCGGTAACAGTCAATAACAATACAATCGCTATAATCGGCAAATAATTTTGCTTTTTATTCTTCAGATTATTTATATTTCCGAAAAGATCATCAGCTTCTGTTTTATCCCGCATTGTGAATGCATTAGTATACCGAGCCTTCACATCATCTTTTTCATCAAAATCAGCCAACAAGGTTTTAGCAGAAAAATTTTTACCTTGTGTTTTTGTCTTTTCGAGTGTCGTGTCTTTTTTTACTTTAACAACATCATCTCCACTATTTATATCATCTGCAAACTTTACAGCACTCAACTTCTCCAGTTTTTCAGAAATCTCAGCTAAATATTGTTTACTGTCACGACGCTTTTCTGCCTTTATTATTTCTTCTTTGAATGCTTTTGTAACCAGCTCCTGAACTTCAAGCTTAATTGCTTTGGGAAGCTCTATTTGCTGAATAAAATAAAATGCATTGTCGAGGAGGGACACAGCAAGACGCGACCTATCTTGGTTCAAGAGTGCAAGGCCTATTTCCAAATACACACCGCTAGCAAAAGTATATAGGTCTTTGTTGTCCTTTAATTTTTCAAAAATCTCTTCAAGCGGTGCAGTAAGCACAAGCAATGGAATATCACCTAATGCAAACTGACATAGGATCCATGACAAACGATGTTCAGCAGATGCAGGATCAGCAATTAATAAATCATCAAGCTCGCGTACAGCATCCTTATAATTACCTACAGCCATCAATCCTTGATACGCAAATTTCCCGTTCTGCTGTTGCTCCAATAGTTTTTCAATAATTGGCTTTAAGGATTTTTTGATCTTAACCATAAGAGGAATTCACAATTTACAATGCACAATTCTCGGTGCTCAAACAACAACAACCTCAAAAAAAACAATTCATAGTTCAGAATGCACAAAGCAACATTATCCCAATCTAAATTTCCTCTCAGATTATAAGAGAGAAAGGGTGGGGCTGGGAATTGTGCATTGTACATTGTAAATTGTGCATTACGTATAATTCGCACAATCATTATTCAAAATAAAAATTAAGAAAACTAGCTATATGTGTTATGCCAATTTCCTCAAATTAGCATTTTATGCAAGATAAATAGTTATATTTAAAGGGTTTTTGTAATGTTGCCTAAACAATTTTGCAAAAGAATACTTGATGAGAATAAATTGAATAATCTAAACCTGCAATGCCAATCTCTCTATTATCTTATTCGCTACATTTAATGGTATCCCACAGCGCTTATTTATCTCCTCAGCTGTCGTTTCACAAATTTTTTGTACGCTTCCAAATTCTTTTAACAATTGCACTTGTCTAGTTTTTCCAACACCAGGAATTTGAGAGAGCACAGAACGCTGAACTCTTTTTGCACGCAATTCACGGTGGAATGTTATCGCAAAACGATGCGCTTCATCACGTATCCTCTCTATTAAATATTCTTCTGCACTACTTGGGTTAAGGACTACTGGCTCATCTTTATTTTCTAAAAAAACGCGTTCAGGTCGAATCTGTTTTCGTAAATTTGCCGTTCTATTATTCAATAATTTTACTTCCAAGGCAGAAAGTGAACGTAACATTTTATGTTTCCCCTCACGTTTTTTCGCTAAACCAACCATAATTGGTGAGGTTAATCCCAATTCTTTCTTAATTGCCAAGCCTTGCGATAACTGCTGCTTACCTCCATCAATAATTATTAAATCAGCAAGTGTATTTTCCTCTGCACAACGTGATAGATGTCTGCGTAAAACTTCACGCATAGACGCAAAATCATCCGGTTTTCCTTCTATCTCGGCCGATAATTTAAATTTTCGATAACGTGATTTATCAGGTTTACTATCTTTAAAACAAACAACACTTGCTACTGTATCAGTCCCGGAAATATGTGAAATATCAATACATTCAATTATACGTGGTAGATCAGGAAGTTCGAATGCATTTTTTAAATTTTCTAAAATTCTATCATCACTACTTCCAGAAAATCTTAACAAATAATTTTCACGCGCATTATCTAATGCAACTTTAAGAATTTTTACATTCTCACTACGTCGCGGAATTAAAATCTTTACTTTTTTGGTATTACCTTTGGTAATAATTTCTTCGCGCAAATCTTTATCCTTTAAAGCAAAAGGTAAAATTATTTCTTCTGGGATTAAAATAGCCTGCGCATAATATTGGGTTAGAAAAGCTCCCAATAATTCTTCATCATTCATCACTAATTCAGAAAAGCCAAAACTCTGTACATCATTTAGTCGTCCATTTCTAATTTGCATAATTGAGATTTCCGCCCGATCACCTTCACGATAAAAACCAATTACATCGCGTTGCTGAAAATTTACACAAAACGCATTTCTTTCGTCCTGCATTTTTTTTATTAGTCCAATACTATCACGATAACGGGTAGCATCTTCAAAACGTAAATCGGCACTTGCCTTTTCCATAAATTCGCTAAGTTTCTCAACAACATTATCATTGCGCCCTTCTAAAATCGAGAATGCATTTTTCAATTGTTCTTGGTATTGTAGAATTGTAATTAGATTACAGCATGGAGCTGAGCAACGTTTGATTTGATATTCTAAACATGGACGCACGCGATTATTTAAGACTTTATCAGAACAAGTTCGCAACATTGCAGTCTGATTTATAATTTCTAACAGTGTTTTGATTTCAAAAGAAAATGCATATGGCCCAAAATATTTTGCACCGTCATCTTGGGTTTGACGAAAAACTTCTAAACGAGGCCATTTATTATTTATATCTACTCGAATAACAATATACGCTTTACCGTCTTTTAATTTAATATTGTAATGTGGCTGATGTTTTTTAATTAA
>JAVBQZ010000028.1:0-21928 GCA_031548505.1 Bdellovibrionota bacterium
CTATTAAACTTGTTGTAGGGGTTAATTAGATTTTAACTAATGATCACTATCATTACTTTAATCCCAATGCTATTTCAGCATCTATGGCGCGATTATTTAGAAGTTTCCAAAAAGTATATTGAGCATTAGGAGAAACAAAATTGCAATTTACTTCATAAAATTCTACATCTTCAAGAACGATTTTATTTACTTCAATTTCGTAATCGTTGTTTTTAGATAAAGAGAAATATTTTTCAAAAATAGAAACCCAGTCACGCCGTGTGGTAAAAGCAGACCATTCCGTCATCATTGATGAAGTTAAAATAGAACCATCATCTGTTTGTTTTAATCTAGGTTTTACCATTTTTACGAATAATTACTCTTCTTGACATTGTAAGAGTGGTTAACTATATGCCCTCCCCCCCTGTCATATTGCCTATATACTCATGCTCCGTGAGTATTCCCCTTTTCTTTGAACCTTTTTGGAGCATGAGTATGCGGAGCGTTAGCGGAGCCATATACAATATACTCCTGTTTATGATAATAATAGTATCGCGAAGCGATGACCAAACAAGGAAAATGTTTGTAAAAACTACAATCATCTTACAGGAAAATTCAAGTAACAGGAGTATAAATCGGCACAATCTTTTATTAACTAAAATCAACTATAACCAACTATAATTGCACAAATTTAAACCTAATTATGCGAGAATATCAAAATTATAATGACTCATCTTTACCTTCTCCTAGTGAAAAACTTATTATTAAATCAGGTCATATTGTTATAATAGATCAATTTATGTTGGCTAATCAGCAATTTCTAAAGCTACTCCCAGCTGATTCTAATGATTCTGATGCTATAAAAAATGCTACTTCAAAATTTGGCGGAATATATTTTGAAACAAATAGTGGAGAGTATGAAGTTGTGCGTGATATTTATCAGAAGGCAATTTTAGCTGCCATGCTTGATGAGAATTTAAACCCGGTTTTTACTATTGATGATATTACCATTAAGGGCGATGAATTATTTTCCTTAGGTCATGTTTTTATAGATACCAAGTGTTTAGTAATGTGCGACCGAGATATTTTATTCAATCAAGAACTATTGTCCAAATACTCTGAATTGCGTGCGTCCGGACAAGATAAGCAGGCACGCGATTTAATCCGTAAAAATGGCTGTGCTGTACGCTATGGATTTTCACCAGATAGCGATAGGTTGACAGTCAATATCTCACGCGAAAAAAATGTAATTGCCTTGTTTTAATGTATGAGTTCAAAATTGTATATCATTGATGGTAGCGGTTATATTTATCGAGCATATTATGCTATTAAGCAACAACTAACTAATTCCGAGGGGCTCCCTACTGGTGCACTTTTTGGTTTTACTAAAATGCTTCTTAAGCTTCTCAACGATAAAGGCGTTGAAAATGTTGCCATCGCTTTTGATACCAAAGTTCCAACTTTCCGTCATGAAAAATACCCTGAATATAAAGCCAATCGCAAAGCTACTCCTGATGATTTAGTTAAGCAAATGCCTTATTTCCGTGAAATTGTAGAAGGACTTGGAATTAAAGCGTTAGTTCAAGATGGTTTCGAAGCAGATGATATTATTGGTACGATTGCAAAGAATTTTTCTGCTCAAGGAATGCGAGTTGTAATTGTTAGCGGTGATAAGGATTTAAGTCAGCTTGTCAGTGATAAGATTTCTGTTTGGGATGCAATGAAAAATGTGCATTACGACAAAATTAAAGTGCGTGAAAAATTTGGTATCAATCCTGAACAAATAGTTGATTTGCTGGCGTTAAGTGGTGATACGTCTGATAATATTCCGGGAGCCCGAGGGATTGGTGAAAAAACTGCGGTTCAACTTTTAAATGAATTTGATTCGTTAGATAGTTTACTGGCTAATCTTGATAAACTAGATGTAAATAAAACAATTCGTGGTGCGAAAAGTGTTAAAGAAAAAATTCAAAATTCATTAGATAATATTGAGTTAAGTAAATTTTTGGCAACTATTAATTGTGATGTCCCAGTATTTAATACAGAAAATGATATTTCAAAATTTACTTGGGCTGAATATAATTTAGACGTTCTACTGCCGATTTTTGAAAAACTAGAATTTCAAAATTTATTGAAAGAAATTATTAAAAAAGATAATGGCAAATTAAGAGAACAAATTGCCGATAGTAAAATTCCAACAGATGCAGAATATACAGTATTATCCCCAGATGACTTGCCGGCATTTGCTGAAAAATTAGCGCAACAAAATAGTTTTGCTTTCGATGTAGAAACGACTAGTCTTAATCCACTTGAATGTGAATTAATTGGCGTTGCAATTTCATTTGAAGATAAAAAAGGATTTTTTATTCCTTTATATTCTCATCTTGAACCACAAAAAGTAATTCCGCTAGAGTTGTTTAAAGAACATTTTGGCTATATTTTCGCAAGTACAACAATAAAGAAAATCGGTTGGAATTTAAAATTTGATATTTCAGTATTAGAAGAAAAAGGAATAAAGGTTAATGCACCATTTATAGATGGAATGTTAGTCCAAGCTTTACTTCATCCTGATGACAGGGAATCAAAAGGCTTAAAGCAACAAGCCTTGATTGTATTAAAAGAACAGATGGCGACCTTTGAGGAAGTAGTTGGTGATAATTCCTCTATAGCTGATATTGAAATTGAACGAACCGCCGCTTATGCTTGTCACGATGCAGATGCAACTTGGCGTTTAACTAAAATCCTTTATAAACAATTAAAAGATATTTCTTCTGAAAATAATACTACCCAAGGGCAATCTCCTTTAAACGAATTTAATAACATTGAAATGCCATTGATTAGGGTATTATCGCTTATTGAATGTACTGGAATAAAGGTTCATATCCCTAGTCTTGAAAAATTAAAAAAAGAATTTGCTTCTGAAATTTCTAATTTAACTGCTGAAATTTACAAGCTGGTTGGTCATGAATTTAATATAAATTCTCCCAAACAATTATCAGAAATTTTATTTGGTGAATTAAATCTTCCATATCCTCTCAGAATAAAAAGTAATGAAAAACAACTTTCAACTTCAGTTAAAGTTTTGGAAGAGCTAAATGCACAAGGGCATAAAATAGCTGAATTTTTAATTGAATACCGTGAAATTCAAAAATTACAGTCAACATATGTTGAGCCATTATTAAAGCAAGCTGATTCTGCACGCCGTATTCATTCGTCGTTTAATCAGGCGCAAGTGGCAACTGGGAGACTTAGTTCTAGCGATCCTAATTTACAAAATATTCCAATCAGAAATGAGCGTGGCGCACAATTACGTAAGGTTTTTGTCGGTGATGCAGGATATAAATTAATAAAAGCAGATTATTCACAAATTGAGTTGCGTGTATTAGCACATTTATCAGATGATAAAAATTTAATTCAGGCATTTTTAAGTGGCGAAGATTTTCATTTAAGGACCGCAAAAGATATTTTTGGTGAAGAAGCATCAGATCCAACACGTAAAAAAGAGTTACGTCGTTATGCAAAATCAATAAATTTTGGCATTGTTTATGGAATGGGGGCAAATAGTTTGGCAAAAATGTTATCTATTCCACGAGCGCAGGCACAAGAATATATAGAAGGATATTTTAGAAAATATCCACAAGTACAGGAATATTTTACTAAAATTGATTCCCAAATTGCGCAAAACGGCTGTGTTGAGACATTATTTGGACGTCGTCGCTACGTTAGTGAATTACAGGCTAATACAAGTATTGGTGATCCAAATTTTATAAAACGATCACTATTAAATGGTATAATTCAGGGAACAGCTGCTGAAATTGTAAAATTAGCAATGATAGGTATTATGGATAAGTTGCCAAAATATAATTTTGATTTACTTGGTAAACCAACCAAAGAAAACCGTGGTTTAGCGAGAATGGTTTTGCAAGTACATGATGAATTAGTTTTTGAAGTTCATGAAAGTGTTCTGAGCGAGGTAAAACAACTTATAATCCAACAAATGGAAAATGCGGTACAATTAAATGTACCTTTAAAAGTTGATGTTGAAATTGGTGCTTCCTGGGGGGCATAATAATAAATATGAAAGAAATACAGAAAAAAGTTAAGAAAGCTAGTTATACTGCAGAGGACATTGAAGTTCTTGAAGGTCTTGAACCGGTACGTAAACGTCCTGGTATGTACATTGCAGGTACAGATACTGCGGCTGGGTTGCATCAATTGGTTGATGAAATTTTAGATAATTCAATTGATGAGGCGATGAATGGTTTTGCAGATAGAATAGAAGTAGTTTTGCATACAGATGGGCAAAGCGTGAGCATAACTGATAATGGGCGTGGTATTCCCGTTGATGTTCATCCAAAATTTAAAAAACCGGTTCTTGAAATTATTTTGACTACTTTACACGCTGGTGGAAAATTCTCCGGCAAAAACTATCAGACATCCGGTGGTTTGCATGGTGTAGGGAGTTCTGTAGTAAATGCGCTAAGTGAAAAATTAGTAGCGACCGTCACACGTGATGGTAAAATTTATCAGCAAAGTTTTTCACGTGGAAATCCGACAAGCACCCTTAAAGTGTTAGGTAAAAGCAAACCAAATGAACACGGTACAAAGATTTATTTTTGTCCAGATGCTGAAATTTTTACAAAACGTAAGTTTTCAATTTCGCACATTAGACAAGTCGTCCAAACGAAAGCTTATCTAAATCCGGGATTGAAAATTATTTTGATAGATGAAGCCAACAAGGATAAACATGAATTTTGTTATGCTGATGGCTTAAAAACGTACTTAGAACAAATAGTAAAGGAACGTGGTGAAAATATTGTTGGCGATATATTTGTAATAAATAAAGAAGATGGAATTTTGATGTCGCTGGCTTTTGCGTGGACTGAAAATCCAAAAGAAAATTTTCTATCCTTCGCAAACGGAATTTATACTTGTGACGGTGGTGCGCATGAAATCGGAGCCAAGCAAGGTATTGTGCGAGCGATTAGAAATTATATGAATGTGCATAATGTACAACAAAAAGGCCTAAAAATCACAGCAGAAGATATTCGAGAAGGGCTGATTTGTTTAGTATCGGTAAACATTCCGAGTTCGCTTTATCAAGCACAATTTCAAGGGCAAACAAAAAGTAAATTAAATAATCCAGAGGTAACACCACTGCTGGAAAATGCTTTGCGTATGCTGGAACAGACTTTAACGCAAAAACCATCGGTCGCAACAGCATTAATGGATAGAATTATGTTAGCGGCGCGTGCACGTTCTGCATCACGTGATGCAAGTCAAAGTGTACGCAGGAAAATTGGTGTGAGTCATCGTTTAAATCTACCGGGAAAACTATCTGATTGTAGTAGTAATAAATCAGAGCAGACAGAACTTTTCATAGTAGAAGGTGATTCAGCAGGTGGTTCAGCAAAACAAGGGCGTGATCGTGCGACGCAAGCGATTTTGCCATTGCGCGGAAAAGTTCTTAATGCAATTTCAGCGAAAAAAATCGATGATAATAAGGAATTTTCAAATATTATTTCTGCTTTAGGTTGTGGTGTTGGCAAAGATATGCGTCTTGATAAATTGCGCTATGGTAAGGTTGTAATTTTAACTGATGCTGATTCTGATGGAATGCACATTGGCACTTTGTTAATGGGTTTTTTCTTTAAATATATGCAACCGCTTGTGAAAGCAGGGCATTTATATATTGGTAATCCACCACTATTTGGAATATTTCCCAAAGGGGCATCACAAGATGATGTAATAGCTGCGAAAATATCGACGAAAAGTTCTACTCAACAAGGTACGAAGAAAACAGCTGCTAAGCAGAAGAATAAAAATGCCTACTGGGCATATTCTGAAGAAGAATTAGTCGAGACAATAAAAAAACATAAATTATCTAATCCGCGGATAGTGCGCTACAAAGGGTTAGGTGAAATGAATCCGGAAACCCTTTGGGAGACGACACTTGATCCAAATACCAGAACGTTATTGCGTGTGAATTTTACTGATGTGCAAGAAACGTCAAAAGAATTTTATACTTTGCTTGGTGATGATCCAAAATTGCGTTTTGATTTGATTCAAAGTTTTGATGAAATGACAGCATTGAATTTAGATGTTTAAACTGTTCTTGAAATCTTATGAGATCTTCTAGTACAAAATAAATTTAAAAATTAACTGATTTCTTGTTGTTTTTTTCTTCCCTTTATCCTTAGGGTTTAATTTTGCAGAAAAGAAAAAATTACCTAAGAAAACCAAGAACCAAGAAAAATTTTTATCCATAAAAATTCAACATAAGTATTCATAATCATTTGCCTTTTTGCCGATTTATTCCTTGCTTAAAAGACATTAAAAACGTATAGGCTCGCGCCCTTTTAATTGAGGGTAGTTGCCGTTTCTAAACTTAATATCAAGAATTAAAATCAAAATGACAGACATAGATAACATAAACGTAATACCGGTTAATATTGAAGATGAAATGCGTGGATCGTATATTGATTATGCGATGAGCGTTATTGTGGGGCGTGCGTTGCCTGATGTGCGTGATGGTTTAAAGCCGGTGCATCGCAGAATTTTATTTGCGATGTTAAGTGAAGGTTTAACCTCAGATAAAAAATATTCGAAATGTGCCGGTGTAGTTGGTGAAGTATTAAAACATTTACATCCACACAGTGATACTGCTGTTTATGATTCTTTGGTCCGCTTAGCACAACCCTGGAATTTACGTTATACCTTGATTGATGGACAAGGAAACTTTGGTTCAATTGATGGTGATCCAGCAGCAGCATATCGCTATACAGAATGTAGGATGCGTAAAATCGCTGAATCTTTACTTGCTGATATTGAAAAAGAAACAGTCGATTGGATGCCCAACTTTGATGAAAGTATGGAAGAACCGGTGGTCCTGCCGACTCGTATTCCAAATCTCTTAATTAACGGAACAGAAGGTATTGCTGTTGGTATGGCATCAAAAGTTCCACCACACAATTTGACTGAAATTATTAATGGCACGGTTAAACTAATTCAAAATCCTGATATATCACTGGAAGAGTTAATGCAGTACATTCCGGCGCCTGATTTTCCAACCGGCGGTATAATTTATGGTACGCAAACGCTTCGCGCAATTTATCAAACAGGGCGTGGCCCAATAAAGATTCGCGCAAAGTATCATATGGAAACGGGGAAGGGGAAGCGTGAAAATGAGATTATTGTTATCGATGAAGTTCCGTATCAAGTAAATAAAGCTGTGATGATTGAGCGCATTGCTGAGTTGGTTAACGAAAAGAGAATTGAAGGTATTTCTAAACTTCGTGATGAGAGTGACAGACATGGACTGCGAGTGGTGATTGAATTGAAACACGATGCAGTATCGAGCGTGATTTTAAATCAATTATTTAAACTTACGCCTATGGAAAAGAGTTTTGGCGTAATAATGCTTGCGATTGATAAAAAACAACCGCGCGTGATGGGGCTAAAAGAAGTGTTGAGTCGCTTCATTGAACATCGCCGAGAAGTAATTACGCGTAGAACTCAGTTTGAACTTGCAAAAGCGCAGGCACGTCAGCATATTTTAGAAGGATTAAGAACCGCCCTTAATAATATAGACGAAGTAATTAAAACTATTAAGGAAGCGGATAATACACCAATCGCTAAGGAAAGGCTGATTGCAAAGTTTGCGTTGAGTGAAATTCAAGCACAGCATATTTTGGATATGCCGTTAAAGCGTCTTACTGGTTTGGAAAGAAAAACAATTGAAGATGAATATCAAGAATTATGTAAATTGATTGATGAATTAATTGCAATTTTGATGGATAATAAAAAAGTTGATACGATTGCAATTGATGAATTAAATGAAATCAAAGAAAAATTTGGCGATAAACGTAGGACAGAGCTTCAAGAAACGGGTGAAGAAATTGATTTGGAAGATTTGATTGCTGAGGAAGATATGGTCGTTACAATTTCACATAAGGGATATATTAAGCGATGTTCACCTACTGAATTTAGGGCGCAAAAACGTGGTGGGAAAGGTGTACAAGGTGCAAAAAAACTTGAAGATATAGATGAAGATTTTATTTCGGATATGTTCATTGCTTCAACGCACGCCTATTTATTGATGTTAACGACATTTGGAAAACTTTATTGGATTAAAGTCCATCAATTGCCGGAAACAGGTCGTACAGCGCGCGGTCGTGCCATTGTGAACATGATAAAGTTAGATGAAAACGAAAAAGTATCTGCGATTTTACCGGTGCGTCGATTTGAAGAAGGTAAATTCGTATTCTTTGTTACACGTCGTGGTTCATCAAAACGTGTGGACTTAATGGCCTTTAGTAATGTGCGTCAAGGCGGGATTAAAGCAATTACAATTGATGAAGGTGATGAACTAGTCGGCGTACGCTTAACTGATGGTACACAGGACTGTATTGTATCAGCTAAAAGTGGTATGGCAATTCGTTTTAATGAAAATGACATTCGTTCAATGGGTAGAACAGCTGGTGGTGTGCGTGCAATGCGATTGGATGATAATGACGAAGTTGTTTCATTTGTAATGGTTGCGAAGGAAGAAGATGGTAAAGTTGCAGAAGATGTTGCATTGTTTACCGTTTGTCAGAATGGTTATGGTAAACGTACTGCGGTTACTGAATATCGTGAGCAAAGTCGCGGTGGTAAAGGCGTGATTGATATTAAAACTGAAGATCGTAACGGCCCGGTTGTTGAAACTATCCGTGTTTATCCGAATGATCAGGTAATGATTATTACTAATAGTGGTAAAGTAATTCGTATGAATATTTCTGATACGAACATGATTGGACGAAACACTAAAGGTGTGCGTTTAATCAATTTAGATGAAGGTGAAATTGTGGCAAGTATTGCACGCGTGGCTGATGGGAATACTGGGGAAAGTGAAGATGCCGATGAATAAATAATATCTAATTATTTTATTTAAACAAAATGTTATACGAGACAGTACATCTACTGTCTCGTGACAAAATTATAAGATTTTTCCCTTCGTTTTTTATGATGAGTGTCTTTGTTACATTCATAAGAATTCTGTATGTCTTCAATAGTTTTAGCATCAACAAATAAAGGAAAGGTAAAAGAGTTTCAGGAAATCTTTGAGCCATTAGGAATTGAAATTCTACCACTTAGCAAGTTTGGAAATATTCCTGAGGTAGATGAAACAGCTGATACTTTTGAAGGTAATGCTAAATTAAAAGCACTGACAATTTCCAAAATTTTAAATCGCCCTGTCATTGCCGACGATAGCGGTTTATGTATTCATGGATTAGATAATCGTCCGGGAGTTCTTTCCGCACGTTCATTCGGCGTTGAGAAAAATGGCTATCCAGCCGGATATAAAGTTCTTTGGTCTGAAATGGCGGAGAAAACGCCAGATAATTCAAGTGCGCATTTCGAATGTTGCTTAGTTCTTGGTTTTCCTAATGATAAATCACTAACTTGGACTGGTGAAGTTTCTGGTAAAATTTCAAAGGAAGCACGTGGTGGAAATGGTTTTGGTTATGATCCAATTTTTGTTCCGGATGGCTATGATAAAACATTTGCCGAATTGGATATAGATACAAAGAATTTAATTAGTCATAGAGGCCGTGCAATAAAAGCATTTCTTGCAGATCGTGATAAATGGGAAAGGTTATTATGAATTAAAATCATACCTTGTTGCTAAAAATTTTATTACATTTTCGGGAGCAACTTCGGTTAATTTTTCCGGTGCACAATCAGTTGTAATTTTACCATCAAATAATGCAAGGACTCGTTTAACTTTTGGAAGTAAACGGCGAATATCGTGACTTACAAGAACGATGATTGGTTTGTAATGTTCATGCAAATCAGAAATTAAATCCATAATTACACTAGCTGCAACCGGGTCAAGTCCGCCTGTTGGATCATCCATTAAAACAACATCAGGATTATGTACTAGCGCACGTGCAATACCAACGCGTCTACGCATTCCACCACTTAATTCACCTGGCATTTTTTTATATGCTTTAGCAAGTCCGACGGCAGATAAAACTTCAAATGCGCGTTGGCAAGCCTCATCTTCTGTAATATTAGTTTTGTGTTCGTCGTTATTTAATAGTGGAAAGGCAACATTATCTAATACGTTTATAGAATCAAATAATGCGCTTTCTTGAAATAAAAATCCAACTTTATATTTTGAAGTTGAAGCAGAACCTTCAACATTATTTTTATGATTCATTATAATTTGCCCGCGATCTGGTTTGATTATTTGGGCAAGTAATTTTAAAAAAACACTTTTGCCACAACCACTTGGACCGACAAGTCCAACATAGTCATCATTGTTCAACGTAAAACTTACATCGTTGATAACTATATTATTAGCAAATGCTTTATATAAATTGATAACGCTGAGCATTGGTTTAATGAATAACTTTAAAAATTCTTGTTAATAAACTCGCATTTGAAAAAATCTTGCTGTTAAAATAGATAAAAAATGCTCTTCCTTTGACTTGATCTAACGGCACAAAATGCTCCTGCCAGAAACGTGAATCGCGTGAACGATCACGATTATCTCCCATAACAAAAATGTGGTTTTCCGGAATTATTTGTGGACCAAAATCTTTTACACCATTCTGAACATATTGAATATCCCAAGGTTGCTCAATTTTTTTATTATTTATAAGAATATCTTTATCGCGTACTTCAATTGTTTCGCCAGGCAAGCCGACTACGCGTTTAATCAAATTAACATCTTCTTCAACATAATCGCCGTTTATATCTTTTGCTAAATCGCGAGTAAAAACAACAACATCACCACGATCAGGAATTGAATAGGTCCAAATATTATGTTTGCGAAATGGGATTGGGGCCCAAATACCATAGCTTAGTTTATTTACAAGGATATGGTCGCCAATCAATAAAGTTGGTATCATTGACTCAGATGGTATTTTAAATGGTTCAATAAAAGTCATCCTGATAACACAAACAAGAACGAGGACTTGAGCTATTGTTTTAATTATTTCAATAAATTGTCCTTTCAAATTGTCAGGTGTTAAATTGGATTCTGATTTATTGTTTTCGTTATTAGAATTCATTTTATGGTTGATTAAATATATATTAACAATGTACAGTTCACAATTTACAATGTACAATGCCCAGCCACTCCACCATTATTATCATGAGTAAGAGTATGGTTTGTGTTGCTCCAATATACTGTTCCAAAAGGTGAGAAAAATTTCTGGAATGAGTATAAAATCGGCGATGCTTAGTGTATTTATTCCCATCTAACAATAAGGAAATTTATGTTAAATAACGTTTTAACCAATAATGTTTATTTTTTTGATATTGAAACTGTGTCTGGATCTCGGGATTTCTCTTGCTTATCCGACGAGATGAAGGAATTTTGGGAACATAAATCAAAAAATATTTCCAAACATGAAAATTTATCAACAGAGGAATTATATCAAAAGGCCGGAATTTACGCAGAATTTGGTAAAATTATTTGTATTTCTTGTGGATGTTTTAAAACGCAAGAAGACGAAACAAATTTGTTTTTAAAATCTTACTATGGTGACGATGAAAATGCTTTATTGATTGAATTTAAAACATCACTTGAGAAATTTTTTTCATCTGCCGGACAAACAAAATTTTTATGCGGACATAATATAAAAGAATTTGATATCCCATATATTGCACGCCGAATGTTAATTAATGGAATTACTTTGCCGTCAGCTTTAGATATTTCCGGAAAAAAGCCATGGGAAACACAATTTTTAGATACGATGGAAATGTGGAAATTTGGAGATTATAAGTCTTATACTTCTCTCAATTTATTGACACATATTTTTGGAATCCCTTCACCCAAAGATGATATTGATGGTAGTATGGTAAACGATATATATTATAAAGACCATGATTTAGAACGTATTTCCACGTACTGCGAAAAAGATGTTGTTGCCACTGTACAGTTATTTCAAAAATTACGCGGTGAACAAATTGTCAGTGAGGAAAATATAATTAGGGTTTAGAGTTAGTGAAAGAAGTAAAAGTATATATACTTCTGTTACTTAAATTTTCCTGAAAAAGCATTGTAAGCCTTGTAAACATCTTTCTTGTTTGTAATCGTTTCGCGGCTTTTTGTATCATAAACATGAGTATATTTGTGTATAGTTTCGCTATGCTTATATTCCAAAAAAAAAGTTAAAAGGTTAGAAAATATGAGTATAAATAATTTTATATTTTAACAACCTTCATTTTTATTTGTTGAACTAAATAAATAGTTGTTTCCATCCGCGAATATCGCTAAAAAACATAGCTGTGCCGTAAATCGTATAATAAATGCCGCTTACTTCCTTCATAAATCAAAACCTTTCTCTAACATGTTTAAAATAAGCTATCTACTTTTTCTAAGTGTAACCATTTCTTTATCAATCTTACTCATTTCAGATTCGTTTGCTCAGACTTGTACAAGTGAAATGCAAAAACAATGCCATAATAATAGGGAAGCATTATGGAATACTAGTAATGCAAACTGCGAAATTACAAATTTTGATTATTTTGACAAAGAGCTTTGTAAAGAAATACAAAGATGTAAGTATTATTCTAATTACCCTAGTGCATGGGAAGCTTGTAATAGGTGTGGGGATCCGCAAGCCGCTGCATTAGCTGCAGAGAATGCATGTTTAAATAAATGTTCCCAAGCGCGAAGAAATAAATGCCATGACGTCAGAGAAACTTTATGGGGGAATGCTAACTACCTATGTGAACAATATTATACGGATAGCTTTGATATAGAGCTTTGTAAAGAAAGACAAAGATGTAAGTATTATTCCATTTACCCTTGTGCATGGGAAGCTTGCAATAAATGTGATGATCCGGAAATTGCAGCATTTAACCTAACGGACATATGTATAGCTAAATGCTCTGAGGCTAAAAGAAATAAATGCCATGATATTAGAAAAACTCTATGGGGCAATGCTGATAATGCATGTGAGCAGAATTATACCAATCAGTTTAATATAGAGCTTTGTAAAGAAATACAAAAATGTAAGTATGATTCCAATCACCCCAGTGCATGGCACGCTTGTAATAGATGCGGGGACCCGGAAACTGCAACAGTGGAAACTGCAGCAATGGAAGTAGAGAATGTATGTTCAAATCAATGTTTATCAGCACTACGAAGTAAATGCCATGATTTTAGAAAAACTTTATGGGACAATGCTAATAATGCATGTGAGCAGAATTATACCAATCAGTCTGATATAGACCTCTGTAAAAAAATAGAAAAGTGTAAGTATGATTCCAATTCTCCTAGTGCATGGCACGCTTGCAATAAATGCGAGGATCCGGAAACTGCAGCATCTGAAGTAGAGGGCATATGCATAGATAAATATAATCCTACTTCGGCATCAAAGTCTTCAAGTTTAACGCCGAGCTCGAGTTCAAGTTTTAAATCATCATCTTCACTAAAGTCTAGTAGTATGAGTAGTTTGCAATCATCCTCATCTATAATTACTCAAAGTTCATCTTCAATTAAGGTTAGCAGTTCTTTAGTTAGTAGCAGTAGTTCAGAATCATTAATGAGTTGTGGTTGGTCTAGAAATACTTTTGATGCTTGTATAACGAGCTGTGATAATGGTGCCATTGATTGTATCAATAATAATTATACTTCGGATGCTTATTGTTTATGCGTTAAATCTAAATGTGAAGATACCTGTAATAAATGTAGTACTTCCGTTAATTATACTACCTGCAGTGTGTACTTGACAATTTCTTCATCGAAGCAGTCATCTTCACGGAGTTCAAGTTCAATTATTTCGTCTTCAAAACAATCATCTTCAGTGTGCTTACCTAAGAAATGTTGGGATGGTAGTACAGTAAACTGTAATGAATCTTGTCTTGTGAATTGTGAAAGTATTTGTAATGATATTTGTTCTAGTGGAGGACTTACCCCTAGCGAAACTGTTGGCGCTAGGGGGTGTAGTTGTAATTGTGAGCCAAGTTCATCTACTGACCAGATTAATTCCAGTTTTACTATTACATTTAGTTCTGTTTCTAGTAATTTTAGTACAAAAAGTAGTGGCAGTACAGTTGTAGTTTCTAGTCTAGGTAATAGTAGTGCTGATCATAGCCAAAATGTTTCCAGTAAAATTAATCAAAGTTCAGCATCTAGCGATGGTAGAATAGCAATTTGTGATAATGGTAGATGTAATGTTGTTTCCAGTGCACCTGGTGTTTATTGTACTACAATAAATTGTTATTCAGTTAATCCGGAAATTGATTGTGATGATATGGGGTGTCAATTTATCTCGAACTCTTCAATAGGTAATTTTTCAAGTAGTACAAGCATAAATATAAGTGGTGGTATAAAGTCCATTAGCTCGAGTAGTAGTGTTTCATCTTCAAGTTTTATTAAATCTTCTTTAAGTAGTAAAGGCGCTTCAAGTTTAAATTCTTCATTGTCAAGTCAAAATACGCAATTTAGCGATCCTAATAAAAGAGGAGATTGTATTAAAGCAACTAAAGTTACGGGAACTAGGTATGCCAATAATTCTAATACTCTTTCTGGAAACTCTCCTTGTTTGAACCAATATAGTATTTTAGATTCTAAAATATGGTTACAGGGAAAAGGAGATTGGGTAACCGCTAATACCTTCAAAATTGGTACTGAATGTAGAGTAGAAGATGTTAATGCTAATCGTTATTTAGCCGATTATAGTGGAATGATTACCAATAGTGCACAATCAGTATTATGCATGCTATCAGAGGGGAAAACCGGAGATGCGATTTACATAGATGAGAGTTGTAATATTATTCCTTCAAATCAAACGGATTCCATTTGTGCCGACTACTATACAATTAATGCTTACTTCTTATCTCCTATAAGTTTAATTTGGGAAAATAATGCAGAGCTAAAAAGTTCAGTTACTAATTTCCAATTAGATCCTAAGAGTAAGAATGAGTGGTATCATTGGAAAGGTAGTGCAGCTACACCGTTGATTGTTTATGATCCTAAGAAGACAGGAAAAATAACTTCCCCTGAACAATTATTCGGTAGTTATACTTTCGGTAAAAACTGGCGAGATGGTTTTGCAGCTTTAGAATTTTTAGATACAAACCAAGATGGTAAATTGTCTGATGCTGAACTTAGAGATTTATCACTATGGTTTGATAAAAATCAAAATGGCATATCAGAAAAAGGAGAGGTTATAGATATAAGAAAAGCTGGCGTACTGGAATTGTATTATGCTCGAGATGATGACAGTGCGACTACAGTAGATATCTGGGCTAGCAAAGGTTTTAGTAGAAAATTATTAGATGGAACTATTGTAACCGGAGCATCAGTAGATTGGTTTACTGAGGTGTACAACTCCAAAGAAAGTGCTGAGAAGGCTTTAATTTACGAGGGAAAATCCTCTATTGCTACAACAAACACAGATACCAAACAAAGTTTTAATGGTATTTGGAAATGGGAAGTTGATGCTAGCTTTAAATCCGAAGATGATCTTAATAATTCGGGATACTTTATTTTAGACGAAAAAAATAATGATTTATTTGGGTATTCAATTATTGAATTTGTTCTAGAAGAAAATCCTAGCAAGGTACGATCGGTTGTACTTACTTTGCCGACAAAAGGCGCTAAAACACTGACTCCATCAGGTAGTCCTAAAGCTAAGTTTACGCTTGAGGACAAACGAACTGGTATGACAACTAATAATGCGGCTGAAATAACTTCAGATGGTAAAAAGATGATAGGTGTTTCTAGAACCGAAACTATTAACTCAATGACTGGTGAAAAAGGTATGATGCATTATGCTTGGACTGCTGTAAAATTAGATATTTAAAGATTTGTAAATAAACGTAAAATTTTTATACTAATGTCCCTTGAATGGTCCAAAAATACTGGAAAATTTAAGTAACAGGATTATGTTCTCTGTGAAAAAATAATTTTTAAATTTTATTTTTGAATTCCCTAGAATTTATATTTTCTGCTAAGTTAATCGAATTTATAAATTCTGGTTTGTTTTTTGCCCCTCTGAAAACTCTTTTCTAATATCAATAATATTGTTTAGCGAATTTAATGTCTTTGTATAATTGCTAGTTAAAATTGCGATTTTTTCACGATTTTTGATGTTACCAGCAACGGCAATCGCATTGCTTTTATTTTCTGAATTTAGCGGCAAATATTGTGTTTCAATATTTTTATCGAAATTTGCGATAAATTCTAATTTAGCACCGCCTGCTTTTTCCGAAATAACTACTAGCCCACTTTGTAGCAAGCAAATCCAAACCGGCTTTTTTTCATTTTTCAGAAATTGTTTTATATCAAAGTCAGCAGAGTCAACTGGCATATCTGGTAATCCTTCAATTAGTTGAAGATGCCCTTGCATTAGTGAAGTGATTTCAAGCCGCCTTAACCCGAATCCGTAAGCGTACCTGCGTGCTACTGAACGTACTGCAAGGTAGCGTAAAATTTTTGCTGTCTTTTCTGTACGCCAAGTACTATTCGCAAATAAGGGTATAATTATAATAGAAGAAAAGACACCGGCAAGAATAAGCCAGTATTGATTAAAATCAATAGCAGCAAAAGTAGTAAAAGAAATAAATACTAGAGATGCTATAATCCCGCTTGCCTGTGCTCGTGCAAGTAGCCCCTCTTTTTCCTCATTTGAAATTGATGACCAGACATTGTTAATAGATATGTTTGACATGGTGGATTAATGTTTATGATTATTGATTACTATTCGTCAGGTTGTTTGATAACCTGAAATATTTTTAGAAATTTGCTGTCAGAATATTGGCATAAGCGCTTAGTGTCTAATCCCTAACTCTGCCTCGCTCAACAAACCTAATCCTGAGGCTAGAAAGCTAGATAGTATTACTAGTAGTCATTAAACAAAAAGTGTTGCCATATCATCGGCTTATGTATAGGGAAACGAGGCTTTTCGGACATTCGTTAAAATTTCAAAAAGTTTAAATTCCCAATCACATTTTTTAAGGATATTTTATGTTTAATTTTTTATCGCTCTCGCGTGACCTCGCAGTTGATTTAGGAACAGCAAATATTTTGGTTTATGTTAAAGGCAAGGGCGTTATTATAAATGAACCTTCGGTTGTTGCTGTCCGCACATCTAGCAAAGATGATAAAGATATTGAAAAAGTTGGTATTGAAGCCAAAAATATGTGTGGTAGGACTCCAGACGGCATTGAAGCAATACGCCCCATTAAGGATGGTGTAATTACAGATTTTGAAGTTACGAAGAAAATGCTCGCCTACTTTATTAAGAAAGCACAGGGAAACAAAAATTTGAGACCGACTATTGTAGTTTGCGTTCCGTACGGGATTACAGAAGTCGAAAAACGTGCTGTTGGAAATGCAGCTTATGAGGCGGGAGCTAAACGTGTTTACCTAATAGATGAACCAATGGCTTCGGCTATAGGAGCAGGACTTCCAGTAACTGAAGCAGTTGGTTCAATGATTGTAGATATAGGTGGTGGTACAACAGAGGTCGCAGTGATTTCATTAAAAGGTATTGTATATTCGCAGTCAATACGTATTGGTGGTGATAAAATGGACGATTCAATTATCGCTTACGTTAAGAAAAATTATAATCTTTCAATAGGTGAACGTACTGCTGAGCAAATTAAAATTTCCATTGGTTCAGCTGTTTCAACGGGGGAAAATTATAGAATGGAAATCCGAGGTCGTGATTTAATCGGTGGTCTGCCCAAAACAATATATATAACTGAAGATGAAGTCGCGGAAGCCTTGTCCGAGCCAATTAAGCAAATTGTAGAATCAATTCGGCAGTCACTTGAAAAAACGCCACCAGAATTGGCGGCTGATATTGTTGATAGAGGAATTACTATCTCTGGTGGCGGTTCGTTACTAAAAAATCTAGATGTTTTGTTGCGTAAAGAAACAGGTTTGCCAGTTGTTTTAGCAGAAGATCCGCTGACTTCGGTAATTCGTGGGACAGGGAAGGTGTTGGAGAATATAGATGAGTATATGGAAGATGTCTTGATTGAAGCAGACAGTTAGTTTTAAAAATTCCCGCTGTTAAATTCTGTTCGTTTTTAGGGATTTTTTTAGAACTTCTATGAATTCATAATTGGTATAACAGATTATATTATTTCCTTTACGCTGGATACGCAAAGTTAGCATACTATTTTTTAATTTCATTATTTACCTATTTACCATTCTATTAAATGTTTATCCTAAATTTTCTAAAAGAAAATTTGTTGCTTTGGGTTTCTATTTTTCTCTTAATTATTTCATTTTCGCTTACAGCGAAAAGTTTTGAAAAGAATAGTACTCTACGTTATTTTGGCGTAAATGTGATAGGTAGTGTTACAGCTCCTGTTGAAAAAGGTAGAACAGAAATGTTACAAACCGCAACAGCAGTTTGGAATCGCTATATAGACCTTTGGACAGTTGTAGATGAACGTGATGAATTAGTAAAAAAAGTAAATGTTTTAAGATCACAATTCTCTGTTTTAAATGAATTACGACTAGAAAATGAGCGTCTTCGTGCTTTACTTAACTTTGGAAAAGTTCCACAATATAAAACGATTGGCGTTACGATTATTGGGCGTAATATTTCTACTTGGGTTAAGTCGTTCACGATAGATAAGGGGAGAGAAGATGGTATAAAGATTGGCTCGCCTGTTATTGATGGGCGTGCAGTCGTTGGACAGGTTATAGGTGTATCATCAAATCACGCAACTGTGCTTTTACTTACTGATAATACTAGTAGTATTGATGGGATAATTCAGCGTACTCGTGTATATGGAATTATTGAAGGTACAGGAACACGCGGACTTGCAATGCGTTACGTAGTTAATTCGTCTGATGTACTTGAAGGTGATGTTATTGTGAGTTCAGGTTTGGATGACATTTTTCCCAAAGGGCGTCTGATTGGTACGGTTACTAAGGTTATAGATACGAGTGATTTATTTAAAGAAATTGAAGTCAAGCCGGCGATGGATATAGATCGCTTGGAGGAATTAATGGTTCTTGTACACGAGAATATTTAAGCACAATTATAGAATTACTTACTGCACGAGATGAAATTAATTTAACAATTTTTAAACTATGTTTTTAAAATTCCTTATATTATGCATATATTGTATAGCGGCTATTTTATTGCAGACGACTTTCGTAGAAAATACGACACTCGCCTATTTTAAACCTGATTTTCTGGCAATTCTCATAGTATTTTTATCGCTCACATATCGTAATTTACTTGGTTTATTTTTGTGTTTTTTCTTTGGTTTGGTTTTTGATTTTGCATCTGTAGTTTATGTTGGCCCAAGTGCTGCTGGTGCAGTTATTTCATTTTTGGTGGTTAGTTATGTTTCGGAGAAATTATTTATTGAAAATTTTTTGAGCTTAATAGTTCTTGGATTTATTGTATCAATCGTGAAACAAGCTGTTTTTGCATTACTAATCATTTCTTGGGTCAGTCCATCTTTCGGGCTTGTAAATATTACAGAAACAATTTTCACTGCATTGTTAACCCCATTAATTATTTGGATATTAACTTCTTGTGGTTTAGCAACAACGCAAAAAAAATAATTTATAGTTATGAGACGAGCAAAATATACGGATACAGCAATGGAGGGGCGTTTATTTGCTGCTGGCGTTATTGTGTTTGTTCTTTTATTTATTTTGCTTTCCCGTTTGTACTATCTGCAAGTTATAAAGGGAAACAACTTCCGTGATTTATCGGAAAATAATCGTTTGCGTAGTGTAAAATCACTTGCTTCTCGTGGTGAGATTTTGGACCGTGAAGGCAAGCTTTTAGTTAAAAATCGCCCATCATTTGATGTTGTTATTGTTGAAGAAGATATAGTTGATTTAGATAGTTTATTGAGTACTATTTCAAATATTACAGGCCGCACTGAAGATGATTTACGTAAATACACGAAAGACAAAAGTTTGAAACGTGAACATTTTGAACCACAACTTGTTATTCAAGATGCAACACGTGAAGAAATCGCAAAATTAAAAGCTAATGAATATCGTTTACCCGGCCTATTAATTGAAATTTCGCCAGCGCGTATTTACCCTTACAAGACTCTTGCAGCACAAACCTTAGGCTATATTTCGGAAATTTCTGCACCTAAGTTAGAAACATTACGCAAAGAAGGTAATAAATCTTATGCTATTGGCGATTTAGTTGGCGCAAGCGGTTTAGAAGAAGTATTTGAAGAATATTTACGTGGTTATAACGGAAGACGGTTAATAGAAGTTGATGCACATGGAAAACGACGTAAAGAAATAGGTAAACAAAATAGCATTCAAGGAAAAAATATTCAACTTACAATTGATGCAGATTTGCAAATGGTTGCTGAAGCCGCACTTGGCAATAGAGTTGGTGCAGTAGTTGCACTTGATCCTAATAACGGCGAAGTTCTTGCATTTGTTTCTACTCCAACCTTTGATCTTAATCTATTTTCTCGTAACATCTCTCGTCAGTATCTACAAACTTTGATGACAGATCCAAAAAAACCGATGATTAATCGCGCGATTTCCGGAATATATCCTACTGGTTCTACAATAAAACTTGTTGAAACACTTGCTGCTATTTCTGAAAATCTTCCTGTGGCAACTGGGCGCGTAAATTGTCCTGGTTACTTTCTCTTTGGGCGTCGCTATGCTTGTATGAAAAAAGAAGGTCATGGTTCTTTTAATTTGCAACAAGCACTTATGACATCCTGTAATGTATTTTTTTACAAATTATCTTTGGAACTTGGAATTGAGCGTTTTCATAAATATGCAACTGCACTTGGACTTGGTGCGAAAACCGGAATTTCTTTGAAGGGAGAAAAACCAGGATTGTTCGGTAATCCCGAATATAAGCAAAAATATTTTAAAAATGACAAAAAATGGCATCAGTATGATACATTACCAATGGCAGTAGGGCAGGGATTTTTGAACGCTACACCTTTACAGGTCGCTCAAATGACGGCGGTAATTGTAAATGGTGGTAAATATTTCAAACCGTTCTTAGTTAAAAAGATTATAAATGAATTGACTGGTGAAGAAAAAATTTTTGAGCCGGAACTTGTGCGGACTTTAGATTGGATTCCGGATAGTGCATTTGAAACGACGAAAGCCTATGCAAGTATGGTCGTTAATGGTCCACGTGGAACTGCACGGCGCGTTGCTTTACCTGGTATAGAAGTTGGTGGAAAAACTGGAACAGCGCAATTTAAGGCTTTAAAAGAAGGGGAGAAGTTAACGTCGGAAAATGATGATCACGCCTGGTTTGTTGGATTTGCGCCTGTTGAAAATCCAATGATTGTTGTCTCTGCTTTGGTTGAGCACGGCGGACATGGAGGTTCAGCTGCTGGACCAATCGTAAAACAGGTTTTAGAAACGTTTTTTTATAAAAAAGGAATGCTCGAAAAATTATCAAATCCAATTGTTACTACAACGTTAATTGAAGAAGAAGAAGATATTGGTTTCGTAGAAATTGATGAACAGGGCAAATATCTACAAATAGAAAGCCAAATTTATGGAGATGACGAATGATAAGTTATAAAGCATTAAAAGATGTTGATTGGTTACTCTTGGGATTAACTTTAGCGATTAGTTGTATAAGTTTATTTGTGCTAAGTAGTTCGGGTTATGATGTTAAAACACATTATAGCCAAGCATTTGTAAAACAACTTATTTATGTTTTGGTTGGTATCGGTCTGTTTTTATTCTGTACTTTTATTAGGATTTCTGTTTGGCGTTATTGGGCTTATTTCTTTTATTTTATTATTTGCAGAAAGCATACGTGATAACGCAAGAATAATTCCAATTTTCATTAACTCTGAGGGTTGAATTCGCAAAAAACCAAGATTTAACCAACGCTGTGCACCACCACCGACTTCACCAAAAAAAATTACAGCCAAAAGCAAAGCACAACCAACAAAATAAAAGAAATAAGCCCAATAACGCCAAACAGAAATCCTAATAAAAGTACAGAAT
>JAVBQZ010000205.1:0-4587 GCA_031548505.1 Bdellovibrionota bacterium
GACTGTCGATTATGAAGATGACCAAGCCATTGTTTTTACTAAGCAATAAGTTAGGGTGGCATATTTTCCTTCTCATTTTATATATCGTTCTAAAGGCTTAAATCAAATTGTGCATTGGCCAAATAAGAATTCTCTAAGGAACAATTTTAATTTAAAATAAATGAAGATTGAAAAAACATTAATTATAATTCCAACATATAATGAAAGTGAGAATGTAGAAGGATTGGTACAGGAGATTTTTGGATTGTATTCACAGGATTTAGAAATTTTATTTATAGATGATAATTCGACCGATGGAACAGGAGAGATAATTGACAAAATAGTATCTGAGGGGAACGGGAAAATTAATGTAATTCATCGCGAAAAGAAACTTGGACTTGGAACGGCGTACATTACTGGTTTTAAGTGGGCGTTGACTAAGGATTATAAATTGATTTTTGAAATGGATGCTGATTTTTCGCATCGTCCAGAATATCTTGCCGATTTTTTTGAAGAAATTAAAGATGCAGATTTGGTGCTAGGTTCTAGGTATGTTCACGGAATAAATGTTGTCAATTGGTCGTTAATGCGAATTTTGATTAGTTTATCCGGAACGTTTTATGCTAAATTTTGGACACGAATGCGGCTTTCAGATTTAACAGGTGGTTTTAAATGTTTTAGAAGGAAGGTTTTAGAAACGATAGATTTAGATAATATAAAATCAAATGGTTATTCTTTTCAAATTGAGATGACTTATAAGGCATGGAAACGTGGTTTTAAAATTAAAGAAACGCCAATAATTTTTTATGATCGTGTAGATGGAGTTTCAAAGATGAATAAAAGAATTGCTTTGGAAGCGCTCGTAAAAATTCCTTTAATGGTTATTGGTGAGTGGTTGCATGAGACACGTCGGAGTTAGGATCATATAGCCTTGCAGGTGCATTAACGGAGTGCTTGGACTGAAAGGACGGCTGTTAAAATGAGAAGTGTATCCTCGTATGTTTGGATATCCTTTTTGAAATCATCATTTTTTATATTGTCTAGCATTTTTAGAATTGTCGCGGTTTTGAATAAACCTGTTTTATCTAATTCCTCTTTGCTCATTAACGACATTGTTTTTTCATCCGGGGAATTCCAGATCCACGTGTTTGGCGAAGAATAACCGAATTTTCTACGCTTGCGGACATGCCGAGGTACGATGCTTTTAAATGCCGATTTTAAGATAAATTTCTCATTTAGGCCGAACATTTTAAATAGTGTTGGGATTTTTAAAGCGGCTCCCATCATTTTGTTATCTAAAAATGGCAAACGTAATTCAACGGAATTTGCCATTGAATTCCTATCAGCACGTGATAAAATATAGTTTGGCAATCGTGTTTTTAATTCAACATAAACACTTTGATCAAATTCTGATAAATGCGATAATTTATTACGAAAAGAATTTAAATGTGTTTGCATTAATGACCCCTCGGATAAACTATCCTGTAAGTCATCGACAAAAATTTTAGACATATCTTCTTGTATAATACACCACCATGGATACCAAGCCGGATATACACCGAACAATTCTTGAATCGGTGATTTTTTATCAATAATACCCGAGACGTTTCCAGCAAAAGTTTCGAGGTAAATATTATGAATACGTTTGCAAAATTCTGTTTTCCCCAAATAATATTGCAATGTTTTCTCCATAAATGAATCGCGAATTGCCCAGCCAATATCCGATGAAAAAACATAGCGTATATTATTTAAAACAAAACAAATATAGCCACCTAATAATTCATCAGCACCCTCACCGACCAAAACAACCTTGCGACCTTTCATGCGGACTAAGTTAGATAGGGCCTGAAATGGAATATCCATAGGTGAGGATTGCGGCTGCTCAATTGATTGAATAGTATCGCAAAATTTTTCGCCATTAAAAATGTTTTCTGTCTGTAAAATTTCAGAATTAATTTTGAACTTATTAATTGTCTTTTTAAAATATTCCGATTCATCAAAGCCTTTTTCTGTAAAGGCAATAGAGAATGAACAAAGGTCGTTGCGTTTTTGTTTTTTAAAATTATTATTAAGTAATCCCGTGACTATTGTGGAATCAATACCACCACTTAAATATGATGAAATTGGCACTTCACCGATACAGTGTGAATTAACAGCATCATTCATTTGGGTAAAAAGTCGGCGTGTATATTTCGGTAAAAAGAGCGAACCTTGATCATATTTGTCGCGAAATTCAGGTTGCCAATATTCGCGTGGTTCAGCGAGCTGATTATTATCAAAATCAAATTCCAATATGCTTGCAGGCGGGACGTGAAAGATTCCTTCAAAGGCGGTGGCATTGCCAGGAATATAATTAAATATCATGCCATCTTTTACATTTTGCGGATTAAGTGTACGTTGAAAAACTCCGGTTGCCAATAACCCCTTTATTTCAGAGCAACATCCAAAATATTCTTTTGTATTAGTGTAAAAAAGCGGTTTAATTCCTAAACTATCGCGTCCGAGTATAATTTTTTTGCGGCGGTAATCAATTATCGTGAAGGCGAACATCCCTTCAAGATATTTAACAAAATCTTCGTTGTCTTCTTCATATAAATGTAAGATTACTTCACAATCACTTTGAGTTGTAAATTTGTAACCTAGATTGGCGAGTGTTTCGCGTAATTCACGATAGTTATAAATTTCGCCATTGCAAACAAGGAGGATATTGTTAGCAGCGTTAAAAAATGGCTGTTTTCCTCCAGCGATATCTACGATGCTGAGACGTACGAAGCCAAGTCCAACGTTTTCGCGAAAATGCTCTCCTATATCGTCAGGACCACGATGCTTAATTGAAGCAAGGCCTTTTGCGATTAATGATTTATCAATTTGTTGATGTGATTTGTTAATTAGAGTTAAATGTCCACACATAAATAAAATATATAATTGGACTTTTACAGAAGGTCTAGTGATTAAATGTTCTACTAAGTTATTAAGTCAGTCTTTTCTTGGTGATTGTGACTCGTGAGTGGCGTAGGCTCTTTTGTATCAGAAAAAATTTTTGTAGCAAAGTAAACTAATTGGAAATAATTTTTAAGGAATTGCGATAGATTTTAAATTTTGTTGTCTTTATGCGCTGATTTATTTAGTGATAATAAAAAGAAGCTCCATACTAGAAAACCAGAAAAGCTTAACCTTTGTTTAATTCCCCAAAAGCGTAATTCAATATTTTATAAATAATCGCAAAATCATCAGGAACATTATCTTGAACATTGCTATTTAATGTATTTTTAAATCTACTCCATTCACTCTGAAATGCTTCTAGTTCTGACGTTGACCATGATAATTTTGGTGGTAATTTTGTTTGGCGATGCGCAAAAACTTGTTTAATTATGTTAGCACTCTTTTCAATTGAAATATAATCACCAGACAACAATAAGTAGATATCATAGAAATCCTTTATTCGGCTACTTAATGTTCCACGATAAACTACAGTTTCGAGTTTTTCAGCTAAAATATATTCAAGAGGATATACTGCTAGAGATATTTCTTGCTCAAAAAGTGGTTTTCCGTTGCAATTCAACAACTTGATTTTTTTTAATTCTTTTTCAACTAAATCGCCGATGCCGATATCTATTTTAAACGGAGTTTTCGACCCACCAAATTCTGCTACAAGACGAATTTCATAACCTGGATATTTAAGATGTGGATGTCGCAAAGAAGATACTGATAAATCAGTAAAAGTAAATGAATCCTGCAAATCTATTAGAGCAATATTTTCAATCTTATGCAGAATTGCTACATCATTTATTTTAGGTTTTGCAATTGAAAAATCTAAATCAACTGTTTCGCGACCTAGTGGTAAATATTTTGAAAGCAGAGTTCCACCTTTTAAAACAACTTCATTTACTTCATCTGAATGTGCCAAACGAGATAAGAATCTTTCTAAAATTAAGGTTTTCCAGATTTCGTTAAAACTCCGTCCAGTTATTTTGGCTACAATGCGTAATTTATCCTTAACTGAATTTTCTACACTGCTATTCATAATGTTAATACTTCAATATATTTATCAGCGGAAACACGCATTGCCTTAAAACATTTTATCAATTTAGCTACGTTCGGTTTATGATCATTACTTGCCAAATAATATTTTAAGGCTTTTAATGCTATCTCTTTAGGTAAATACCGAAAACAATCGGCAATGGTTCGTTCTCTGTCAAAAATTGAAACTAAAACATTACCGATTTTTATTTTAGTTTTTCCTAAATTTATATCGCGCATATGTACTAATTTTACATGCTGTCTTTTTGAAACACGTGCATTATGTTTAACAGCAAGCCAGGATTGACGAGGTATTTCTTCAGTTAAACCAAATACGGCGAGAGCAGATATTAAACAAATTACACTGTTAGGGATGTTTAATGATGCTAAAACCAGATCTTCGAATTCAAATGGTACAATGAATTTTTTACTTTCTGCAAAAGTATAAATCCCTCGACCTAATCGCCTTAAAGTTCCTTGTTGAACATAATAGTGCAAAAGACTGTTTGAAATACCAACAGAATGGGCGTCATTGATGTCAAAATATGATTTATTTTTAAGTAATTCAAATTTATAAGGTGATGTCAT
>JAVBQZ010000170.1:0-4902 GCA_031548505.1 Bdellovibrionota bacterium
ATTATAGATCTGATCTTAAAAATTTTAAAGAAAAGCTAGAAAGCATAGGAGGAATGCGAGAGAAAGTACTCAAATTACCAATTGATGAACTAAAAAAAGATCCAACCTTTCAACAGGCATTTACCGATGCCAAACTTATAACTCCATTAAATACTAAAGATGCACAAACTGCTTTTTTTGAGGCAGTTCAAGAAATAGTTAAAGCACGAGTAAAAGAAGATATTAATAAAAGCATTTCTGCTCTACAAAATACAAAGTATACCTCATTCACAATTGATGTCGCGTCTGAGGAACAAGGAGCTAAGAATATTGAACATTTAAAATTCCTTAAAGAGATGGGAATAACCTATGATAAGGATAAAGGATTATTACTACCAGACAACACGGTATATAATGGATATTACACAGATAGTACAGGAAGAAATGTGCCATTTACCCAAGGCCAAGTAAAAGCCATTGGTGAAATGTTAAACCAAATAGACAAACTTACTCCTGATGTAATTCAAGAAATTAAAAAATTAGAAAGATTCGTTGGTGATACAGCAAAACCTACAGAGCAAATAACGTATAATATAATGAAAAGGGCTGATGCTGCGGGCAGCACTACTTGCTATATACAAGAAACCGTAGCAGGGAAAGAAGGGGCAGCGTACAAATTGGAAGAAAAGGATGGGAAAATAATTGCGGGAGAAAAGATAACTGCACTTGGTACCGATGAACAAGTTGCAACAATAACTCCAGACCAAGCAGTCGTTGCGTGGAATAAACATATAGAAGACATGTTTAAGGAATTAGAAAATGTGAAGGATATGCATGAACGCATTAAAATCGTTCGCGATAAGTATAAGATCCGTATAAATGAAGGAGATGGCACATTTTATTTTAAGCATAACACATATGGGAATATAGCTGGAGATCTTGCTGAAAGCAAGCTTGGGTTTGATAAGAAATATATTAGACACCACAATGTTGATTCTAAAATAATCTATAATTTAGAAAAAGAACTTTCTCCAAAAAATAAACAAGAACCGAATTTTTCAGTAGCATTACACGGACATGTAAAATATGGGCTAAGTGCAGAATTTATAGATAAAGGGCTAGCGTCAGGGAAATATTTAATAGGCAAATTACCAAGCGAAGACGCAAAAACTATGATACATGCAAGAATGTTTAGCGGAAACCCCAATGCTAGTGAATGTCCATTTAATAGCGAAAAATTTAAACCAGTTTGGGAATTCTTAAATGACTGTAAAGACAACAGCGCGTTAGATGGTCATGATCCAACCTCGAATACACAAACGGATAAGGTATTGTCAAGTATGCGCAAACTTAGGACAACAGAATACAGTAAATATAACATAGCTGGTACAGGAAGTTTCTTAGTTGTAGTAGAAAAGCAGAATGATGGAAATTATGCCTTAAAATCTCTAAGTAAAAACAGTGCTATTATGTTTAAAGATGTACTTGATTACTTTCAATAGTCAAAGCGTTTTATGTTCACTTTGAATAATGATCAGATATTGGTAATAATATATTGTTGTGTTGTAACAATTGTAATTGAAGGGGTTGTGGCAATGACAATTAAGGCAGTAAAATTATGGGATACTCAATTGATATCAATTGAAAAATTACTTTTAGCGACAATCTGTTGTAATATTTTAACTAATCCAATTTTAAATTTATATATTCAAAAATGTATAGAATATCAAGTAGCCTACTTCATTACTTATATAGCCTATATAATATTATTTTTAGAGTTGTTAATTGTAGTAGTTGAGGCATTCATTTTACGCTATTTTATAAAAAATAGTTATAGACAAGCATTTATAATTTCTTTAACTCTTAATTTGTCATCTTGGTTTGGTGGCAAAATGCTTTTATCATTATAACATATTTATAATAATAATTTTTAGGATATGATAAAACAAATGCAACAGTAGCTCTACATACTGTTATAACATATTTATAGGGATTGTTTTGATATAGGGTTTTATATATGGAGTTATGCTAGGAGGAATAATTATGGAAAATATTAGATATAATTTTAGTTTTAAAGAAATGTCTTATAGAATTTATAAGGTGTATCAAATTTGTGTATATAAATATCCTAATTTATGTTGCTTTATATTAGGAATTTCCCTGCTTATGTATGGTTTAACGCATCTCTCATTTGCTGATACTCCCGCTGACGGCTCTGAAGCTGCAGAAATAATCAAAAAACAAATGTGTAAAATCATGGTGCTTCTTGAAGGGCCTTTTGGAGCCTTAATTTGTGTAGTTGCAGGGCTAGCAGCATGTGTTACTGCAGCAATGGGAGCATATAAAATGGCAATGGCCTGTGTAGTTATAGCATGTGGTGTATTTGTGACTGAATCGTTCACGAGGCTATTTTTCGGAGATAGTATGTTTTCAGATTGTAGCGGTTTACCTACCCAGAACATGTAAATTGCTGACTGTAAGAAAGGAATATGTTGTATCTGCGTTTGCCTACGTTAATTTGTACGTTGCGCCGTAGTGTATATGTAAAGAGGTTAGAGTGGTATAATTATCCCGCCTCCTCTCTGGATATTTCGTAATAGGACAAAAGGCCTATAGCTTCCCTCACTAAATCAATGTTTTCACTTTAAACAGAACCGCTGTTAGTGGGGGAGCCTCCATTTTTAATTCAAAAATTACAGAAAAAACCGTTTTATTTCGATATATTAAGTAGATGTGCGTAGTTTACTTTTATAAATGAGGACTTTTAAGCACTTTTTGCCGAAATATTCTCATAACATAAGTAGATTACCATTATAATATTTGGTTTTTCTGTAATTTATAAGATGTCTTTAAATCTTAATCTTTCACCTCCCGTACCTACCACTCTTGAAATTTCGAGTGCGCCTACTGCTGTGCCAGCAGCTTTACCTGCCATAGAAAAATCTCCCACTATTTCAAAGATACCCGATGGCTGTTCATTTAGAATTCCACGACCGGATGGTAGTTGGGGAACAAAAGAGTACAAGCCAGCACCTGCACCATCTGTTGATTATGAGAAATATGCGAGAGAATATGCGGAATTGATGGCAAACGCGGGACAAAGAGGCAATAATGCTCAACCGAAAGATAATGATGAAAGTGCCGGACTATTAACCAAAGCAAAAGAATATGGGCCAGCTGCAGGAGGCGCAGCTGCAGTCATAGCTGGCGGAGTAATAGCTTATCGCAATAGAGAGGCAATCGGCAAGTGGGGGAAAGAAACTTGGGAAAAAGCTAAAGGTCTTTGGACTAAAGGCGATAAAGTAGTGGCTGAAGTAAACCCACTTACACTTGCAGAAGAAATGAAATTATCAGAAGCGATAAAAGCTGGCAAATATGAATTTGATAAATCAAAAACAGCAAGGGAAAATTTAGAACTATTAGAGTTGAAAGAAACGCGAGAAAAACTCGCCGGACAAATAGAGACTATCTCGAGGAAACCTGCGGAGGAAATTAAGCCGGAATTAAAGCCAAACGATAAACCACCACAAATTAATGATGCGATCGCAGAAAATACTGAATTAAAGGAAACTAGCCCTAAGTTAGAAAACCTTAATCCTGAAACAACAAAAATAGCGCAGGAAAGAACGGAAGCCTTAATAGAGCTTTCAAATGCAAGAGGAGAACGAACTGCCGCAGTACAAGAGGCACTAGAACTCCGTGAAAGTGTAAAAGGTTTAACTGTTGAACGCGATAATCTAAAAGAAAAATTAAGAATTGCTGATGAAAGCAAAGTGGAGGTATTGGAAAAGCTAGAATTAGAACGAGTAGCAGCACAAAAAAACCTGGAATTAGAAAAGGTAACAGCACTGAAAAAATTAGATTCAGCACAACTGGCAACTGAAGCCGAAATTAAGGCAATACAAGATAATGCTAAAAAACAAATTGAGACTATTAGGAACGATGCCACTAAATCTGAAAATCAACGAAAATCTGAAATAGCAAGAATAAGAACGCAAACTGGGGGGGAAGTAGGAATCTTAGAGAAAAAATTAAGTAAAATATATAGACAATTTGATGCTCTAAAAATCAAAGAATCCAAGACGTATGAATCACTACAAGAATCTCTTTCTGAAATAGAAAAGTTGCAGCAACAATTAACTACGCAACTAGGAGAAAATACAAAACAGCAAAAACAAATTGAGAATGCGAAAATTGAGAATAAAGAAACCCGCGAACAACTAAGAGAGGCAGATAGGGCAGCCAAGGCACAGGTTACAGAATTAAATGAGAAGTTAATTAGCGCAAATGCTCGGGAGGCAGAATTAGCGCGGGAAAATGCAGAAGCAAAACGACAGGCATTAGAAGCAGAGTTGGCTAAAATAGAAGCTGAAAAGAAGCTGAATGAGCAGCTAAAAGCAGGTGCGGAACAACAAAGTAAAATTGAAACACTTCAAGAACAAATAGAAAAAATAGAAGCAAATGCCCGTGAAAAAATAGCAGAGGCAGAGAGAAAATTTGGAGTTTCTAGCAAAAAATCTGCAGAAGAAATAATAAAGATTACCGAAGAAAAAAATAGACTATTAGAACAATTAGAAAAACTACAGGCTAAAGCTGTGACCGATGCAAGCCCATCGGCGGAAACTATAAAAGAACAAACTCTCATACAAGAATCAAAAACTGCGCAACCACCAGAACAATCACAAATAGCAGAAAACCCAAAACCTGTCGAAACAACTTCGCAGAATGCAGAAACAACAGTAGAAGCGAAGCCAGAAATAACAGTAATAAAAAAAATCGAAGCAAAATATGAAGAATTATCAAAGGCACTTGAAAAATTTAAAAACATAAGTGCTACCGAACGATTATCTATTGCCGGGGAATTATCTAACGCAAAGAAATTTGATATAAGGACCGCAGAAGCAAATCCGGTAGAGGCAGAAA
>JAVBQZ010000037.1:0-3009 GCA_031548505.1 Bdellovibrionota bacterium
TCGGGATTATAACTCGCCAATAAGCTTTCAGCGAAAACAGGTTGAACTTCAACCGTTTCTTCACCAAACATTTTGGCAATCTTCGCAAAGCAATCATTGAAAATCGGAAGCGCGCTCTTCATATGATAAAGCATAGTCAAAACGCCAATTTTCCTCGTTTCGCTGAAAGCCGGTTTCCTGCGAAGAAGAATCGCCGCGAAAAGCGCGTTTTCCTCGGTCGTCGCCGACATTGTTTCCGTGAAAATCTCTTCGCTGGGAATGCCGAATTGATTAACAAGAAAATTTTTGATGATCTCGGCTTCGCTTTTCCTCCAACCTTCCATCGTTTTGGTGTAGGCTGGGAAAGAAAAATTTGCAGGCTTCATAATTTCGTTTTCAGTATAACGAATACCGAAATTACTGCCACCGCAAATCATCAAACGGTTGACCATACCCGCCTTGAAAGCGATGGACGAGGCCAAAGTCCTCATCTCCGTATGAGGAACAAGTACATATCCCATCGTCGCCGGGTTATACTGTACTTGCGACCCCAACTGAATAACCAAATCAAATGTTTCCACTCGATCCTCACTTTCTAGCTCAGAGCTATTCCGAGGGGCACAATTGCCAACAGAAAAGTAAAAGATGTTTCGCACATACGAAAACAATAAAACCTTTTACAGTAATCCATGCCTCGTTTAAATTTTTTCAAATTTAAACGAGGCGTGGAATTCTCACATCTACTCAATATAATAGGTACGGACATGTTATACATAAATGCAAAACAACCGTGCTATTTATCTAGTCCCTAATAACGGCTTCTACACGTTATCTAATTTATTTCAATTAAACCTTAAAAACTCTAGTCAAATGTGAATATTTTACAATATCCTGCCCGCCTTGCCGTTCTGGACGTTTTGTTTTTAAGCCAAAATTAAATATGAGTAGAAGAGTACACGCTGTCCCTTATTGTTAAAGAACAATAAGGGACACTGAGAGTTATAAGGTTTTAATATGCTTTTGATTCAATTAACCAAGGAGGAAAAAATGTTATCATTAACTGAACAACAACCTCTAGAACAGACAAGGAGAGCCAAGAAAAGAGTACGACGTCGAACGAGAGTCAAATTTGCCAATCGTGCAAGTTACCCATTGACCAGCACTTCTTTTTGTTGGCTTCAACCTTGTTGTGCTTCCCTGGAAGAAGCGGAAGCAAACGCACTCAGGATGATTGAAAGGTACAAGGAAGTAGAAAAAGGTTGGCGAGACATGGGAGAAATCATTGCCAGCATTCAACCTCACGAGATGGCCAAGGAATTTGAATGGCTCTATTCAAAAATTTGTCCTTCGCCATTGACTGTAGGAATGCTCGTCTTTGAGGACTTGTCCACTGCTATTAAATACCAGTATCGTAATCGGATTGTGGAACTCGTAAGAGGAAATCCTTGCAATTTCTTTAGAGATAAAGAAACTCAAGGAGCCATTGTTACCTTCCCCGATCAATACTATACCGGTCCACCTCCTGTTCGAGTAACAGACGATTTTATCCTTGAGGTAGATGGTCTGACTTACGAAGAGCTTGATGAATTAGCAGAGTTCATCCCACCGCCGCCACCTAAAATTGTAGGATACACCATACCGGAAGATTTAATTATCTTTGACCCGGATGAAGATCCTACGAGCAGAATGGCAAGACCTACGATTGCACCGGCAATATTTTGTCCTGCATACAGAAGGCATTTTTACCAATAAGGTTGCAAAAATGCCGGGGGAGTGCACATAACAAAGGTTTTCATAAACTCTTGGTGCCTCCTCTCATTTTAGCAATAGCTAAAAGAATCAAACACCAGCAAACATAAACACAAAAAAAATAATGAAATTATTAGAGTCAATCACTGACTATGCAAATAAAAACGATGATAAACTAATTGCTATGTTCGTTGATATGGATGGCGTCATCGCTAATCTAGAAATCGATATAAACAATAGCATAGCAGCAAATACACCTGGATTCTTTTTGAATAAAAGACCAATGAGACCGGTCATAGATATGTTAAATTCAGTGTCTAAAATCTCCAATGTAGATTTATATATTTTAAGTGCCTGTGGGTATAAAAATCAGGCTGAAGAAAAAAGAGAATGGCTGGAAACGTATGCGCCATTTTTTAAAAAAGAAAAGCAAATATTTGTTATTAAGGAAATTGTTAATTATACAAGGGAAACAAAGTCTGAAATAAAAGTTAAGAACATAATAAATACAATGGAAAATAAAGGCTATGATTTAGCAATTTATTTTGAGGACGAATATCAAATGCTAAAAACCGCTTACAGATTATTAAAAGATAAAATTCTATGTATTCACATAAGTAATTTTATTGATTAGATTGTTAGGCCTCATCCACCACCGAATCACTTCGGCACTGGCAAATTGAATTTATTTAATGGAATATAATTGAAATAATAAGAACAATCTACGGAAACAATATAATCTAAAACATCTTTATACTTTGGATCCCTAAACCAATCAGAAAGCAAATAAATGTACTCCACATCAATATTTAATGGTGCTAACAATTTTTTGTATTGCTTCTTCTTAAAATCACAGGTTTGCAATTTTTCATCTACAGAGCCGACGACTTTCTGAGACTTACACTCAATTATGAATAATTTGTTATTTACAATTACGTAAATTGAATCATCAGGTAACAATTTCTTTGAAAGCAATTTTTCCAAGTTTACACCGCGAAACTTCAAAAACCTATACAAATCGTGTTTCTTAAATATAAAAGCAACGGATTCATTCTTGTAGAAAATTTCTATGAATCCATTTTCATCTTTTGCAGACGAATAATCTTTCTGCTTTTTCAAAAAGCTTTCTAAATCTGTTTCGCCTTCAAAAACTAATCCCGTTTTTGTGTTAGCACCACCGATGCCATTTTCCTTCATAATTAATAATTCCTAATCAATAGTTCTGTAATCCTACTTCGTTTCTTTGCATCTGCATTTATCATGCGCGAAGCAAACACTTTT